>JACDAM010000226.1 GCA_013695435.1 Burkholderiales bacterium
TCAGGACGATGTCGACGCAAGCGACGCCGCAACTGCATCAGGCGGCGCCGGCGATGGCGCATCGGAGCCCGAACCGCTGCGCCGCTACTTGCGCTGCAACGATGCGGCGGTCACGCCGGCGCTGAACGAATGGCTGCATGACGTTTACGTTGTTCCGGATACCTCGAGCGCGCTTCCATTGCGCGCCGAACTGCCGCCTGGCGCTAGTCTGGTCACTCGCGAAGGCGCGATTTTCGATCGCCACAGCGTCAGTTTTCACGCGCCCGATTCCGAATTGCACGGCGTTCTGTCACGCAAGTCCGAGATCGAGCAGCTTAGCGTCCGCGTGCAGGATGAAACGGTTGCGTTTGAGCGCGCGAAGCGCGCGGTTGCCGAAGCCGAGCGCGAGGTTGACCAGCAGCGCGATGCGATTAGCGCGGGACAGGCGAGCATCGATGGTCTACAGCGCTCAACCCACGATATGCAGCTCGCCATCCTCAAACTGTCGGAACTTTCCGGCAGCGCCGCGCGCCGTACCGCCCAAATCGCGCAAGAGTTGGAAGAGACAGCAGTGCAAAGCGCGCTTGAGGCGGAACAGTACGAAGCGGCGCAACATCAACTTTTCACCCACCAGCATCAGCTGGAAGCTCTTTCCGGGCAGTTGCCCATTGCCAGACAGCGTTTTGACGAAACCGAGCAAGCGCTGGCTGGACAACGCGAACGGACCCATCGAGCCCAGCGCGAAGCGCAGGAGCAGGCTTTTAACCTCAAGACTTGCTCTAACAAAATCACTGAACTGGAAGAATCCATTCAGGCAGTGACGGTCAATATCGAACGGATTTCGGCGAACCTTGTGCTGCTATCGGATGAGCGCCACGACGTCGACGAAGCCGGTTTGCTAGACGCGCTGCAACAAGCGCTTGCGGCGCGCAGCGAAAAGGAACATGCGCTTAGTCTTGCCCGTGCGGCGCTGCAGGAAGCCGAGCAGCAGCTCGATCACACTTCGCAAGAGCGGCTCGCGTGCGAACAAAAGCTGCCGCCGTTGCGCGACCGCATTCAGGATTGGCGCCTCAAGGAGCAGGAAGCGCGGCTGACCGCCGAGCAGTTCGCGTGCGAACTCGCTGATGCGGGCGCGGACGAAATCGAACTGGCTGCCATGCAGGAAAAAGGTGTGAAATCCGGCGCGCTGCAAACCCGGCTTGCAGAGCTCGGCATAGCGATTAGCGCGCTGGGCGCGGTTAACCTCGCGGCCTTCGACGAACTGAAAAACGCCGGTGAGCGCAAGACTTACCTCGATTCGCAGGCGCAGGATCTCGAACAGGCGATGGCCACGCTGGAAAACGCGATCCGCCGCATCGACCGCGAAACGCGCGAGCGCTTGCAGGAAACCTTCGATCAGGTGAATCGACAGTTCGGCGAGATGTTTCCGGCTTTGTTCGGCGGGGGTCACGCGCAACTGATTCTGAATGGCGAAGAAATTCTCGATAGCGGCTTGCAAGTCGTCGCGAAACCGCCGGGCAAGAAGAATGCCTCTATCCATCTGTTGTCGGGCGGCGAAAAGGCGCTGACTGCGTTATCCCTGGTGTTTTCCCTGTTTCAGTTGAATCCGGCGCCGTTCTGCCTGCTCGACGAGGTCGATGCGCCGCTCGACGACACCAATACCGAACGCTTCTGCGAGCTGGTCAGGAAAATGGCGCAACAAACGCATTTCCTGTTCGTCAGCCACAACAAAATCACCATGCAGATGGCGCATCAACTGATAGGCGTGACCATGCAGGAGCTGGGTGTATCGCGCATCGTATCGGTCGACGTCGAAGAGGCAATGAAAATGCAGGAACAGGCCATTGCATGACTGGCCTGCCAGCCGCCAACCACGACCGACATCGACAGGACGGAGACCGTCATGAGTGATCTGCAGATTGGACTGGTCCTGATCGGCCTGCTCGCGGTTGCAGCGGTCTTCGCATTCAACCGGATTCAGGAAAAAAAATACCGGCAACGCGCCGAACGCGCCTTCAACCAGCAACATGCCGACGTGCTGCTGGAGCCGCAGGATGGCGCCGCAGCGGGCGGCGACGATTCGGGCTATCCAGTGCGCCGAGTTGCCCGCGCAGGCCGCGGGGAGCGCATCGAGCCGCAATTCAGGGTTATTGCCGACGTCGCTGCAACGCCGGACGAAGAAAATCCGCCGGCGCCGGATGACGAGAGCACGCGTGGCACCGAACCGGAGCGGGCCGGCGATGACAAGGCCGCGCCCGAAGTGCGTGCAATGCCGGTTGCTTCAGCGCGCGAGGCCGCACCAGCGCGCGTTGCCACCGGTTTGGCGACAGCCACGCCGCCGTTGCGCGCCGCAGAAAAACTTGTGTCGCCGGAATCGACCATCGACTATGTCGCCGAGGTCGAGGCGCTCCAGCCGATTGCCGCGGCCAAGGTTGCCGAACTCAGTCGCAAGCTAGCCGAAGCCGGAAAACCCGTTCACTGCTCGGTTTTCAACCCGCGCTCGGCGGCTTGGGAAATTGGCCTGTTCGATACCGCCGGTAGCGGCGTGGGC
Source organism: Burkholderiales bacterium (assembly GCA_013695435.1). Lineage (NCBI taxonomy): Bacteria > Pseudomonadati > Pseudomonadota > Betaproteobacteria > Burkholderiales > Burkholderiales bacterium. The sequence goes on from JACDAM010000226.1 coordinate 2,531, forward strand.
AATGGTGCTGCGCGCTATACGAAATTCCGCTGTGCGATTCAGCTTGCGGATCGCCAGGGCGCGGTTTCGGAAGCGCAATTACGTATGTTCCGCGCCGCGGTGACGGATTTCGCTTCGCAGAATCGCGCGAGTTTCGAATGTCCGCCGGTGCAGCCGGCGCTGAGCGCGGCGCGCCGGCTCGATCGGTTTTGCGTCGAGGCCGATATCGCGATAGGCATCAACGTGCTCGCCGAGCAGAAGCCTTTTTCGGGGACAAAGATACGCGCGCTTGCGGAAGCCGCCGGCATGAAGCTTGAGCAGGATGGCGCTTTTCATATGCCGAGCGAGCACGGCGCAACGCTTTTCACATTGACGAACCGCGATTCTGCGCCGTTTTTTCCCGAACAGATCAGGAACATGACAACGCAGGGGTTGACCTTGCTGCTCGATGTGCCGCGCGTCGCTGCCGGCAACCGGGTATTCAATCAGATGATCCAACTCGGCCGCAGCCTGGCCGCGACGCTCGAAGGCAAACTGGTCGACGATAATCGCCGCGCATTGAACGAATCGGAATTCGAAGCGATACGACACCAGATAACGACAGTGCTCGCGGCCATGGATGCGCAAAAAATCAGCGCCGGCAGCCCGGAAGCGCTGCGGCTTTTTTCGTGACCGCCGCGGCGGTATTTCGTTCGCGGTCGCCACTTTCAAAAAGCGATGCCTGCTGATGCCGAGGCTCGAATCAGCGCCTTGCGGCAGGCGATAGCCGAGCACAATCGCCGCTATTATCTGGAAGACGCGCCGTCGATCAGCGACGCCGAATTCGACGCGCTGTTCGCCGAGTTGCAGCGTCTCGAGGAACAACATCCCGAACTGCGAACCGCCGATTCGCCGACGCAGCGCATCGGTGCGCCTCCCACCCAGGCCTTCGCGCCGATCGCGCATCGCGTCCCCATGCTGTCGCTGAACAATGCGTTCGATGAGGATGCGGTGCGCGCCTTCGACCGGCGCGCCCGCGAGAAACTCAATGTCGATCGGATCGTTTATTTCTGCGAGCCCAAGTTCGATGGACTCGCGATCAATCTGGTTTATGAAAATGGCTGGTTCAAGCGCGGCGCGACGCGTGGCGACGGTTATCGCGGCGAAGACGTCAGCGCCAATCTGCGAACCATACGCACCCTGCCTCTGAAGCTTGCGGCGGCTGCGGATTTGCCCCCGAAATTGCTTGAAGTTCGCGGTGAAGTGCTGATGTTGAAAAAGGATTTTGCCGCGCTGAATCGACGCCAGCACGAGCATGAAGGCAGGGCTTTCGTGAACGCGCGAAACGCAGCGGCCGGTGCTCTCCGGCAGCTCGATCCGAAGCTGACCGCGGCGCGGCCGTTGACGTTTTTCGCTTACGGTGTCGGCGCTGCCGAGGGCATCGCTATGCCCTCGACCCAATGCGCGCTGCTCGATCTGCTCGACAGTATGCGGTTTCCGGTGGCGGTGCAGCGCGAACGCGTGGCGGGGGTTGACGGCTTGTTGTCGTATCACGTGAAAATTGCGGCGCAACGTGCTGAATTGCCATTCGATATCGACGGTGTCGTGTACAAGGTAGATGATTTGGCTCAGCAGCAAGCGCTGGGCCATGTAGCGCGTGCGCCACGCTTTGCACTGGCGCATAAATATCCGGCCGAACAGGCGATGACGATGGTTCTGGATATCGTGGTCCAGGTCGGACGGACCGGAACGCTGACGCCAGTGGCAAAGCTCTGCCCGGTATTCGTCGGCGGCGTCACCGTGACCAACGCAACGCTGCACAACGAAGACGAAATTCGGCGCAAGGACGTGCGCCCCGGCGATACCGTCATCGTGCGGCGCGCCGGCGATGTGATCCCGGAAGTCGTCAGCGTCGATATGACGAAACGTCAGGACGGGCCAGAGTTCGTGATGCCCGCTTTGTGCCCGGTGTGCGGTTCCAAGGTGGAGCGGATTGCCGGCGAAGCAGCGAGCCGTTGTACGGGCGGGCTCGTCTGCCCGGCGCAGCGCAAACGGGCCATCCTGCATTTCGCTTCACGGCGGGCGATGGACATCGAAGGGCTAGGCGATAAACTGGTCGATCAACTCGTCGCGACCGGCGCGGTGAAAACACCGGCCGATCTCTACGTGCTCGACAGGGAAACCCTGATCGCGCTTGAGCGCATGGCCGAGAAGTCGGCGCAGAATCTGATCGATGCCATCGAAAAAAGCAAGACGCCGTCTTTGCCGCGTTTTTTTCATGCGCTCGGGATTTTCGGCGTCGGCGAGGAAGTGGCGAGAATACTTGCGCAGCGTTTCGGCAACGTCGACGCCTTCCTTTCGGCCGACTGGACAGCGTTGATCGAAGAGAAGAAGTCGATACAGAAAGAAAACACGAAGCGCGCGAAAAGCGGGGCGGAGAAGCTGCCGGTTCCGCTGCCCGGAGTCGGCAAGGAAATTATCGAAAGCATCGCTGCATTTCTCTCGCAGGCAGCCAATCGCGACGTCATCAGCAGTCTTCGCAAGCGCGGCGTGCATGCGGATGTACTGCCGCTCGCTAGCATTCCACAGTCCGATCAAGCTCTGGCCGGAACAACGTTCGTGCTGACCGGGGCGCTGCCGACATTGACGCGCGAGGACGCCAAAGCCAGAATCATCGCGGCCGGCGGCAAAGTTGCAGGCCACGTGTCGCGCAAGACGAATTTTGTCGTCGCAGGCTCAGAGGCGGGGAGCAAACTCGATCTGGCGCGCGAACTTCAAGTTCCCATACTCGACGAAGCAGGTCTCTTGAAAATGATCCAAGGCGAGCAAAAAGCATGAACAAAATCACGAAGGCAGTTTTCCCTGTTGCCGGGCTCGGCACCCGCTTTCTGCCGGCGACCAAGGCCAGCCCCAAGGAGATGCTTCCGGTCGTCGACAAGCCGCTGATCCAGTACGCAGTGGAAGAAGCAATCGCCGCCGGCATCACTGAACTGATGTTCGTCACGGGCCGCGGCAAGCGTTCGATCGAAGACCATTTCGACAAGGCCTACGAGCTGGAAGCCGAACTCCAGGCGGCCGGCAAGCTGAAACTGCTGCGCCAGGTGCGTCACTTGCTGCCGGTTGAGGTGAACTGTGTTTATGTGCGCCAGGCCGAGGCGCGCGGGCTGGGTCATGCCGTGCTGTGCGCGAAGCAACTCATCGGCGATCAGCCGTTCGCTGTGCTGCTGGCGGACGATCTGATCGACGGCGAGCCGCCAGTATTGCAGCAAATGGTCGAGCATTTTGCGGAAGCGCAATGCTCGATACTCGGCGTCCAGCACGTTGCGCGCAAGGAAACGACGCAATACGGCATGATCCAGACCGGTACCGCGAAGGGACGCTTGCACGAGGTCTCCGGCATCGTCGAAAAGCCGCGGCCCGAGAATGCGCCGTCGAGCCTCGGCGTGGTCGGCCGCTACGTGCTGACGCCGCGCATTTTTCATCATCTGGCTGCGACGGCAGCCGGCGCCGGCAAGGAAATCCAGTTGACCGACGCGATCGACGCGCTGCGGCGCGAAGAACGCGTGCTCGCCTACGAATTCGACGGCAAACGCTACGACTGCGGCAGCAAGCTCGGTTATCTGAAAGCGACCGTTGCGTACGCGCTCAGGCACGAGGAAGTCGGGCAAGACTTCCGTGATTATTTGCAATGGATTTCCAGCCAACCAATCGAACCCGCGGAGCGCCGGAGAACGGGGCGGACGTGAGCTCCGCGCCGGCATGCGCCGCTGATCCGCATGTGTTATCCGAATTCTCCGGCCATGCCGCTTAATGCTTAGCGCCGACGAGGCGAGGCGCCTGCTGGCTTCCGCCGATCAGATTTATTCCGCGGCGGAAGTAACGCAAGCGGTGGGCAGGCTGGCCAATGAAATCGCCGATAGACTGGCTAGCCACCTGCCGCTGGTTCTGAGCGTCATGGGCGGCAGCGTCGTGTTTACCGGACAGCTCCTGCCGCTACTCAACTTTCCGCTGGATTTCGACTACATCCACGTCTCGCGCTACGGCGATTCCACCGAGGGCGGCGCGATCCACTGGAAAGTCGGTCCGCGCGATATCGTCGCCGACCGCGTCGTGCTGGTGCTCGACGACATTCTCGATGAAGGGCAAACGCTGGCCGCGGTGCGCAGCCGCATCCTGCAAGCTGGCGCGCGGGAATTCTACAGCGCCGTATTCGCGGATAAGGACATCGGACGCAGCAAGCCGATTCAGGCGGATTTTGTCGGCCTGAGCGTGCCCGACCGCTTCGTGTTCGGCTTCGGCATGGACGTCAATGGCGCCTGGCGCAATCTGCCTGCGATCTATGCCTTGCCATCGAATCACAGGCCGTGATGCTCGCAATCATCGCCGGCTCCGGTCTCACCAAACTCGCCAATCTGGAATTGACCAGCCGGCAAGTCATCCGCACCCCCTATGGCGAACCGTCGGGTGCGCTGACGTTCGGCAAGATCGGCGGCCATGACGTGGTTTTCCTGGCGCGCCACGGCTATGGTCATACCATACCGCCGCATCTCGTCAATTACCGCGCCAATATCTGGGCTTTGCACGCGCAAAAAGTCTCGGGCGTGATTTCGCTGGCTTCGGTCGGCGGCATACGCGACGATCTGGAACCCGGAACCCTGCTGATCCCGGATCAGATCATCGATTACACCTGGGGCCGCAAATCGACTTTTTTCGACGGGACGGATAAAGCCGTCACCCACATCGATTTCACGCTGCCGTATTGCGGGAAACTGCGCAGCCGATGCCTGGCTGCCGCGCAAAAAGCCGGGCAGCCGGTGATAGACGGCGGCGTTTACGCGGCGACACAGGGGCCGCGGCTGGAAACGGCGGCCGAGATCGATCGTCTGGCCAGGGATGGCGCCGATATCGTCGGCATGACCGGCATGCCGGAAGCAGCGCTGGCGCGCGAGATCGGCCTGTCGTACGCGGCCATTGCCGTCGTCGCAAATTATGCCGCGGGCCGCAAGGCTTCCATGGAACGCGTCAAGCTCGACGCGATCTATGCTGTATTACAGGAATCGTTGAGCAAGGTAAAAAGCGTGCTCGACCGGATGGTCGCGGCCAGTGGCGATTAGGCCCATACTCAGGATGGGCGATCCGCGCTTGCTGGGAAAAGCGCGCCCGGTCGCCGCGTTCAACACCGCTGAACTCGATGCACTGGTCGCGGACATGCGCGACACCATGCTGAACGCTGACGGCGCCGGTCTCGCGGCACCCCAAATCGGCATTGGTTTGCAGGTCATGATCTTCGGTGTAGAGCACAATCCGCGTTATCCGGACGCTGAACCCGTGCCCTATACCGTGCTGATCAACCCGACAATAGAGCCAATCGGCGAAGAAACCGACGAGATGTGGGAGGGATGTCTCAGCATTCCCGACATGCGCGGGCTGGTCAGGCGGCACTCACGGTTGCATTATCGCGGTTACGACGCGCAGGGCACGCTGCTGGATCGCTGTGTCGAGGGCTTCCATGCGCGGGTGGTCCAGCACGAATACGATCACCTGCAGGGCATACTTTTTCCGATGCGGATCCCGGACTTGCGTTTCTTCGGTTTCACGGACGCGTTGTTCTCGGCGCAGCCCGCTGTCGATGAGCCTGCCGACAACGGGATTTAGTTTTGTTTTGTTGACTGCGTTATCCCGAAGTAGCAAGATTTCATTAAATGAAATGGCGCTGAATTGATATCGTGCTGGATACGCTGATTCAGGAACCGCTTGCGGCAGCTTTGCTGGTCGGGTTGTTGGCGCTGGCCGGAGCGGGCGCGTTGGTGATACGGCGCTGGCTTTCGGAACACGGCGCTCGCGCCGAAAGAAAATCCTTGCAGCAGATTTCCGAATTGCGCGAGCAGGTGCAAAGTCTGCAAGCCGATGTCAAGCATCTGAAGCGGAACCAGCACGCGACGACACCGTATGGTCAAGCCATCCTGATGGCGCAGCAGGGCCTCGATGCGCGGGAGGTGGCGGCCGTCTGCGGCTTGTCTCGCGGTGAAGCCGAATTGATCGTGGCGTTGTACAAGACGCACTACTCGTAAATGGCTAGTATCGGGCGAATGGCCGGTTTTCGCGCCGGCGGTTCGATTAAGTGCGCGCTTGGCTTGATCGTCCGTTTCTAAAATCTTCCGATCTCAAGCCCGCTCTCAAGCCTTGAGCTGATCCAGCAAAGCCTGTTTCAGGCGCAATAGCCGATCTGCATCCTGCAGATGGCTTCCGGTAATCAAAAAAATATCCTCAGCGCGCTGGCCTAGCGTGTTGATGCGCGCCGTATGCACGCTGACATCAAACTCGGCCAATGTGCGGGCTACCCGCGAGAGCAGCCCGGGGCGGTCGGCGGCAACCAGCGACAACACCTGATACTCGCGCTTTTCGTGCGGTTCGATCGATACTTGCGGAGCCATCGGGAAATGTTTGACTTGCCGGCTCAGGCGCGGATTGACGGGCGGCGGCAACGGCCCCAAATCAGCCAGACGCTCAGCCAGTTCGTGCTCGACATACGCGATCAGGTCACGGTAGTGCGCGGGCTTTTGCGCCGCGTCGAGCACTTGAAAACTATCGAGCGCGTAGCCGTGTTGCGTCGTGTAAATCCTGGCTTCGACGATGTTGTAGTTGATTCTCTCGAAAAAAACACAGATGCGCGCGAACAGCCTTTTGCGGTCCGGCGCATAAATCATCACCTGCAAACCCTCGCCGATTGGCGACAAGCGCGCCTTGACGATTGCCCTCGCCGGCCGCACACGGTAGTGCAGCAGCCGCGTATGCCAGGCGATTTCCTGGGCCTCGTGGCGGAGGAAGTAGCTCGTATCGAGCTCGCGCCAGAAAGCGATGTGCGCATCATCCGAGAATCCGTACAGGCGGAGCTTGGCGAGAGCGTCCGCTTGTCGGGCTGCCACCTCGCTATCGACAGTGGCGACGCTGCCGCTGAAATGGCGCCGGGTCGCCTGAAACAGGTTTTCGAGAAGCTTCGCCTTCCAGGCATTCCAGACTTTCGGACTGGTGCCTCGTATATCCGCGACAGTCAGCAGATACAGTGCGACAAGGTGACGATCGTCGCCAACACGCCCCGCGAACGCGGCGATCGCCTCGGGGTCGGACAGATCGCTTTTCTGCGCTGTCGCCGACATCACGAGATGATTTTGCACCAGCCATTCGACCAGCGCGGTATCGGCGGCAGCAAGGCCGTGGTCCAGGCAAAAGCGCCGCGCGTCCACCGCGCCCAGCGCCGAATGATCGCCACCTCGGCCTTTCGCAATATCGTGAAATAACGCGGCCAGGTACAGCGTTTCAGGGCGTTCGAAGGCGGCGATCAGCCGGCTCGCCAACGGGTATTCGTGCTTGAAATCCGCAATCGCGAAACGCTGCAAATTGCGCACGACCTTGAGGATGTGCTCGTCAACCGTGTAGACATGAAACAGGTCGTGCTGCATCTGCCCGACGACGCGGCCGAACGCCGGAATATAACGGCCGAGAATGCCGTACTGATGCATGCGCCGCAGCTCGCGGGTAATGCGGGCGGGCTGGCGCAGAATGTCCAGGAACAGCGCCCGATTTAGCGGGTCCCTGCAGAAAGCCTTATCGATCCGGCGCCTTGCCCGCCACAATGCGCGCAGGGTCGCAGCACTCATCCCTTGCAGCCTCGGGTGCTGCTGCAGCAGTAAAAAACTTTCCAGAATGGCTCTGGGCTGATCCTCGAATAATTGCTCGTCGCGCGCCTCGAGCAGATCGTTGCGTGCGAGGAAGCGGCTATTGATCGCCCGCGGCTCGCTCTCGGCCGCCGGGAAAATGCGCGCCCGCAGATTTTGCAGCATGATCGTAGTGATCTGGCTGACCGATTTCGCGACGCGATAATAACTCTGCATCAGTTGTTCGCTGGCAAGCCGCGTAGGCCTGTCGCGGAAACCGAGTTCGGCGGCTAGGGCTGTCTGGTAATCGAATAGCAGCCGATCTTCGCGCCGCCCGGCGAGGTAGTGGAGGTGTATGCGCAGATTCTGCAGCAGTTGCAGGTCGCGCTTCAGTTGCTGCGCCTCGGCGCCGGTGATGATGGCTTCGCGGACCAGGTCTTGCCAATTGCTGCCGAGGTTTGCCGACCGGCTGATCCACAGGATGTTCTGCAGATCGCGCAATCCGCCCGGGCTTTCCTTGACGTTCGGTTCGAGGTTATAGGCGCTGTCCTGGAAACGCGCATGGCGCAGTTGCTGCTCGCGAAGTTTTTTGGCGAAAAAATCCCGCGGCTCTATGGCCTGCGCGATGGCCTGCGTGAACTTTTGAAAAAGCGCCGAGTCGCCGCATAGCGGGCGCGCTTCGAGAAGATTGGTTAGCACGGTGACATCCGCGGCGGCCTGCTCGAGGCTCTGGGCGATAGTGCGCACGGAGTGGCCGACTTCGAGACCCAGATCCCACAACTCGCCGACCAGGGCTTCAAGCCTGCGTTTCAGATCGTCATCGGCCGCTTGCGGCAGCAATATCAGCAAGTCGACGTCCGACCTGGGAAATAATTCGCCGCGACCATAACCGCCGACTGCCAGCAACGCGGCGGAGCCTGGCATCGCCAGGCGTTGCCAGGCGAGTTTGAGATGTCTATCGACCAGCGCGCTGTGCGAATGCAGCAGACGGGTTGCCGAGCCATTCCGCCGATAGCGCACCCGCAGACTGGCGCGCTGCTGCGCAATGTCCTTTTTGCGGTCGCTTGCGGCAGAGCGGGCAGGTTTGCCCGAAATCGGCTGCAGCATGCGGCTACAAAGCCAGGCGAGACACCGAAAGTGGCGGCGGCGCGGCGACCGACAGCGTCAGCACTTCATGCCCGGTTTCGGTCACCAGCACCGTATGCTCCCACTGCGCCGACAAACTGTGGTCCTTGGTGACGATGGTCCAGCCATCGGCCAGTTGACGGATGCCGGCTTTACCCGCGTTGATCATGGGTTCGATGGTGAATGTCATTCCTGGCGTCAGCCGTGTACCCGTGCCCTGCTTGCCGTAGTGCAGCACTTGCGGGTCTTCGTGAAACAAGCGGCCTATGCCATGTCCGCAGAACTCGCGCACGACCGAAAAGCCGTGGCGTTCGGCATGGCTTTGAATCGCGTAGCCGATATCGCCGAGCGCCGCCCCGTTTTTCACGGCAGCGATGCCGCGCCACAAACATTCGTGGGTGATGTCGCACAATCGCCTGGCTTGAATCGACGGCTCGCCGATGTAGAACATGCGGCTGGTATCGCCGTGATAGCCATCCTTGATTACGGTGATATCGATATTGAGGACGTCGCCCGACTTGAGCTTTTTCTCACCCGGCACGCCATGGCAGACGACATGGTTGACCGATGTGCAAATCGAGCGCGGATACGGCTTGTAGCCGGGCGGCGCATAATTCAATGGCGCCGGTATCGTGCCCTGCACATCGACCATGTAATCGTGGCAAACGCGGTCGATCTCGTCGGTCGTTACGCCGGGCTTCAGATAAGGCGCCACATGATCGAGCACTTCAGCCGCAAGCCGTCCGGCGATGCGCATTTTTTTGATTTCGTCGGCGGTTTTGATCGTAGGCGGCATGACGACGGTCGATAAAAGACTGAAATGAAAAGCGTATCAGAATAGTGGAATGACCCGGGCGGCGCAATTCGCGCCAGACCTCGATCTTCCTGCCTTCATCGCGACAGGGGCGGCCGGCAATAGCAGGCGTTTTCGTCGGCGAACGCGGCGCTCCGCTCGCATCCGGCTTGAGCGGCGTTTTGGCGCGATGCTATACTCCCGGGCTAGTTTATCGGCGATTGACTCGCTCCGCTGCCGCTTCCCGCTCCGGCGGGGAAGCTTCGCGTTCGATTGTCGTCGCAAACTAAATCCACACACCTGCCTCATTGGGGTGCGCGCTAACCGGGCTGCGCTAAGCGGCTGCACCAAGCGGCTGTACAAGCAGCCGCAGCAAGCGCGTTTCCGGCAGGTGGAGGCTTAACCCTAGAGGAGAAATCGTGTCGACAACCATGCGGCAAATGCTGGAAGCTGGCGTCCATTTCGGACACCAGACGCGTTACTGGAACCCCAAGATGGCCCCGTATATCTTCGGCCATCGCAATAAAATCCATATCATCAATCTCGAACAGTCGCTGGCCATGTACAACGAGGCGACGAAGTATGTGCGTCAGCTTGCGGCCAACAAGGGCACGATCCTGTTCGTCGGCACCAAACGACAGGCGCGCGAAATCATCCGCGAAGAGGCGTCGCGCTGCGGTTCGCCGTATGTCGATTATCGCTGGCTCGGCGGCATGCTGACCAACTACAAAACGGTCAAACTGTCGGTCAAGCGTCTGCGCGATATGCAAGCCATGGTCGCGGACGGTTCGCTGGAAAAGCTGACCAAAAAAGAAGGGCTCGAATTCCAGCGCGAACTGGATAAGCTCGAACGCAGCCTCGGCGGCATCAAGGACATGGATACGCTACCCGATGCGCTGTTCGTCATCGATGTCGGTTATCAGAAAGGCGCGATCACCGAAGCTGTGAAACTGAAGGTGCCGGTGGTAGCGGTCGTCGATACCAATCACACGCCCGACGGCGTCGACTACATGATTCCGGGCAACGACGATTCGAGCCGCGCCATCCGCCTGTACGCGCGCGGCATCGCCGATGCAGTGCTCGAAGGGCGCTCGCAGATCATCAGCGAAATCGTCGATGATGAATTTGTCGAAGTCGACGATCAGGCAAGCGCCTAGAACTAGCAATTCAAAAACAGCAGGAGCAGGCATGGCGGAAGTTAGCGCGAGCATGGTGAAAGATCTGCGCGAGGCGACCGGCCTCGGCATGATGGAATGCAAGAAGGCTCTGGTCGAATCCCACGGTGACATGCAGGCGGCCGAGCAATTGCTACGCATCAAAAGCGGCGCCAAGGCCGGCAAGGTAGCGGGACGCATCGCCGCCGAAGGGCGTGTCGCAGCTTTTGTCGCTGTCGACCGTCGCAGCGGTGCGCTGGTCGAGGTCAATTGCGAGACCGATTTCGTTGCCAAGGACGAGAGTTTTGCGGGTTTCGCGCAATCGGTTGCCGAAGCAATCGCCGATAGCGATCCATCCGATGTTGGCGCGCTCGCCGACGTCCCGCTGTCGTCTGGCGAATCCGTCGAAGCGGTGCGCAAGGCGCTGATTGCGAAGCTGGGTGAAAACATCAGCGTGCGCCGCTTTGTGCGTCTGGAGACCGAAGGCCGGCTCGCCGTCTATCTGCATGGCGCGAAAATCGGCGTACTGGTCGACTACCATGGCGGCGACGAGAACCTGGGCAAGGATATCGCGATGCATATCGCGGCGATGAAACCGGTTTGCGTCGCCAGGGAAGACGTTCCGGCCGATCTGCTTGCCAGCGAGCGCGCGATTTATACCGCGCAAGCCGCGGATAGCGGCAAGCCGGCCGCGATTCTCGAAAAAATGGTCGACGGCCGCATCGCAAAATATCTGGCGGAAGTGACCCTTCTGGAGCAACCTTTCGTCAAAGATGGCGAGCGCACCGTGCAGCATTTGCTCAAGGCCAGCGATGCGTGCGTCAACAGGTTCCAGATGTTCGTCGTCGGTCAGGGAATCGAGAAGAAAGCCAACGATTTCGTCGCGGAAGTCATCTCCCAGGCGAAAGGCTAGCGATGCTGGTCGCCACTCCAGTCACGACGGCTTACAAGCGCATCATGCTGAAGATCAGCGGTGAAGCGCTGATGGGCGCGGACAGCTACGGCATCAACCGCGCCACTATCGAACGCATCGTTGCCGAAATCGCCGAAGTCGTCGGGCTCGGCGTCGAGGTCGGCATCGTCATCGGCGGCGGCAATATCTTTCGCGGCGTAGCTCTCGGCGCGGCCGGCATGGACCGGGCGACTGCCGATTACATGGGCATGCTCGCAACACTCATGAATGCGCTCGCCTTGCAGGACGCGATGCGCCGCGTGAACCTGGTCAGCCGCGTGCAGTCGGCGCTGCGGATCGATCAGGTCGCCGAACCGTATATTCGCGGAAAGGCGATTCGCTATCTCGAAGAGGGCAGGGTGGTCATTTTCGCCGCCGGCACCGGCAATCCTTTTTTTACGACCGACACGGCCGCCGCATTACGCGGCATGGAAATGAACGTCGACGTCGTGATCAAAGCGACCAAGGTCGACGGTGTCTACACCGCTGATCCGAAAACCAACCCGGATGCTACGCGCTACCGGCGCTTGAGTTTCGACGAAGCGATCGAAAAAAAATTGCAAGTGATGGACGCCACGGCGTTGACCTTGTGCCGCGATCAAAAACTGCCGATCAGCGTGTTCAATATTTCCAAGCCGCGGGCATTGAAGCGGGTGGTCATGGGCGAAGACGAAGGCACACTGGTGCATTGCTGAAAGGGGCCGAACGATGATCGCAGACGTCAAGAAATCCGCCGAACAGAAAATGCAGAAATCGCTCGAGGCGCTGAAGACCGATCTGGGCAAAGTACGCACCGGGCGCGCACACACCGGCATTCTCGATCACGTAACGGTCGATTATTACGGCACGCCGACGCCGATCACCCAGGTCGCCAACGTCAACCTGCTCGACGCGCGCACCATCAGCGTCACGCCATGGGAAAAAAAAATGGGCGCGGCAATCGAAAAAGCGATTCGCGAATCGGATCTCGGGCTCAACCCGTCCACGGTCGGCGAAATTGTTCGTGTTCCCATGCCGGCCCTGACCGAGGAGCGGCGCCGCGATTTGATCAAGGTCGTGCGCCATGAAGCCGAAAATGCGCGGGTCGCGGTGCGCAACATCCGCCGCGACGCGAACGCCGGGCTCAAGGAGATGCTGAAGGAAAAGGCCGTTGCCGAAGACGCCGAACGGCGCGCCGAAGAAGACATCCAGAAGCTGACCGATCGCTATATCGCCGAAATCGATAAAGCGCTGCAGTCGAAAGAAGCCGACCTGCTCGCGGTCTAGATCAGTCGTTGTTTTCAGTCCCACGATAATGAGCGCGCATCCGAGTTCAACAGTCGTCATCCCGCAAACTTCCGGGGTACCCCGCCATATCGCGATCATCATGGACGGCAACGGCCGCTGGGCAAAGCAGCGATTTCTGCCGCGTATCGCTGGTCACCGGCGCGGTATCGAAACCGTGCGCGCCACCATCAAGACCTGCATAAAACGCGAGATCGGCTATCTGACCCTATTCGCGTTCAGCAGCGAAAACTGGCGGCGTCCGGAAGACGAAGTCGTGTTTCTGATGGAGTTATTCGTGCGCGCGCTCGAGCAAGAGGTCGCCAAGCTGCACGAGAATGGCATTTGCTTCAAGGTTGTCGGGGATATGTCGGCGTTCGATCCCTCGCTTGTCGAATTGATCCACGATGCGGAACAACTGACCGCGCGCAATACAAGGCTCGTTCTGACCATTGCCGCCAATTATGGCGGGCGCTGGGACGTGATGCAGGCGATCAATCGCTTGCGCAAAGCACATCCGCACGCACATGAAGATCTGACCGAGCTTGACCTCGCGCCGTATCTATCGATGCATTACGCGCCGGAGCCCGACCTTTTCGTCCGTACCGGCGGCGAGTCGCGCATCAGCAACTTTCTGCTCTGGCAGCTTGCCTACACAGAACTGTATTTCACCGATACGTTGTGGCCGGATTTCGACGCGGCTGCGCTCGATTGCGCAATCAGCGCCTATCGCCACCGCGAACGCCGTTTCGGACGAACCGGCGATCAATTGCGGCAAAACGTTTCGCATTCCCGCGTCACCCCGTCAACCATTCCCGAAAAAACATCGCGCCGCCTCCCGCACAAACAAAATGTTTAAAAAACGGCTGGCGACGGCAGCCGTTCTTCTCGTTATATCTCTTGCCGCGCTGTTTTATTTTCCACACGGTTTCTGGCTGGCGTTCGTGTTTGTTCTGGTCGGAATCAGCGCATGGGAATGGGCGGGATTAGCCGCTTACTCGGGCCCGGTTAAAGTCGCGTACGCGTTAGCGGTACCGGCTCTTTGCGTGGCGGCGGCGCAGGGGCTGGCGCCACTGCAGGCTTCGGTCAAGCTCATGCCATTTGCGCTGGCCTCGCTGTTTTGGGCATTGATCGCGCCGCTCTGGCTCGGGCGCAAGTGGCAAACGCGCCAGCCGCTGGTCCTGGCTTTAACCGGTCTGCTGCTTCTGGTTCCCTTCGGGCTCGGTCTGATCGCGTTGCGCGCGATCAGTCCGGTATTGCTGCTGCAGGTGCTGGGCGTCGTCTGGGTTGCGGATAGCGCCGCCTATTTCGCCGGACGCCGGCTCGGCAGATACAAGCTTGCACCCAGCATCAGCCCAGGCAAGACCTGGGAGGGCGCAGTCGGGGGCGTGATTGCGGTCGCTTTGTACGGAGTGATCTGGCTTGCCAGCGAATACTTTGTCGGCAGTCCGATGCGCGGGCCCGCCGGCCTTTTCGAACTGACCGCGATGCTGCTGCTGGTGCCGGCCAGCATCGTCGGCGATCTTTTTGAATCGTGGATGAAGCGCCTGGCGGCAGTCAAGGACAGCGGTGTGCTGTTGCCGGGCCACGGTGGCCTGCTCGACCGCATCGATGGCCTCACCGCCGCTGTACCCGTGGCCGCGTTCGCCATTCTCTATCTGCGCGCGTTGCCGTAGCCCGACCGATGAAACGGGAAGCGATTGCCATCCTTGGCGCAACCGGCAGCATCGGCGTCAGTACGCTGGCTGTGATCGAGCGTCATCCCGATAAATTCGAGATCATCGCGCTGACCGCGCATTCGCAGGTGCCGCGCCTGTTCGAGCAATGCCAGCGCTTTGCGCCTCGCTATGCCGTCATGCTCGATATCGTCGCGGCCGGGCAATTGCGCGGTCTCGTCAAGCAGGCCAACCTCCGTTGCGAGGTCCTGCACGGCGCTGATGCACTGGAGCAGATCGCCGCCCTCGGCGAAGTCGATACCGTCATGGCCGCCATCGTCGGCGCAGCAGGTTTGCGTTCGGTACTCGCCGCGGCGCGCGCCGGAAAGAAAATCCTGCTGGCGAACAAGGAAGCGCTGGTGATGGCCGGCGCCTTGTTGGTCGAAACCGTGCGCGCCAATAAGGCAAAGCTGTTGCCGATCGACAGCGAGCATAACGCGATTTTTCAGGCCTTGCCTCATGACTTCGCCGGCGATCTCGCCGCCGCCGGTGTGCGCCGCATTCTGTTGACGGCATCGGGCGGGCCGTTCCGGCTGACACCGGCGCATGAACTTGAGCGCGTAACGCCCGATGAGGCTTGCGCGCATCCGAACTGGGTGATGGGGCGCAAAATTTCGGTCGACTCTGCGACCATGATGAACAAAGGCCTCGAAGTCATCGAAGCGCGCTGGCTGTTCAATGCCGCGCCCGGACAGATCGAGGTCGTGATTCATCCGCAAAGCATCGTCCATTCGCTGGTCGAATACATCGACGGTTCGCTGATAGCGCAACTCGGCAACCCGGACATGCGTACGCCGATCGCCCATGCTCTGGGTTTTCCTAAACGCATATCGGCAGGCGTTGCGCCGCTCGATCTGTTCAAGACAGCGCTCGAATTCAGCGCGCCCGACCCGGTTCGCTTTCCGTGCCTGAACCTGGCATATCAAAGCTTGCAAACAGGCGGCTCGGCGCCGGCCATTCTGAATGCAGCCAACGAGGTCGCCGTGGCCGGTTTTCTCGACGGTCGTCTCGGCTTCACGCGGATTCCGCACCTGATCGAAGGGGTGCTGAATGAGGTCGAAAGCAGCCCGCTGACGATGCTCGACGACGCGCTGCACGCGGATTCGCGCGCTCGCGATGCGGCACGGCAATGGATCGCACGCTGCTGATCGATCGCGCCCAAGGAACTAAACTTATGCGCTGCCGGCCAAGGCTGGCGCGCTGCTCGATAACAGCATCGCTGCCGAAATGTCGGAAAGCGATTGCACCGATCGCTAACAGCCTGTGAGTACATAGCTATGCAATTCCTCTTGACCATTGCCGCTTTCATCGTCGCGCTCAGTCTGCTGGTTGTGATCCACGAACTCGGCCACTACCTTGTTGCGCGCGTCTGTAATGTGAAAGTGCTGCGCTTTTCGCTCGGCTTCGGCAAACGGCTTGCGTCGATTCGACGCGGCTCCGACCAGACCGAATGGTCGCTGGCGGCGATTCCACTCGGCGGTTACGTGAAGATGCTCGACGAGCGCGAAGGCGAAGTCGCGGAAGCCGATTTGCCTCGCGCTTTCAACCGGCAGACGGTAGGGCGCCGCTTCGCGATTGTCATCGCCGGGCCGACCGCGAATCTGTTGCTAGCAGTCTTTTTTTATTGGCTTCTGTTCGTCAGCGGCGTGCCCGGTCTGAAACCGGTGATCGCCGCGCCCGCTGCGCAAACACCCGCTGCCATCGCCGGATTCAACGCTGGAGATATGCCGGTTTCCATCGCTGGCGAGCGCGTCGATACCTGGCAGGATGTGCGCTGGCAGTTGATGCGATCCGGTGTCGGGCAGGCTCAGGTCAGCATCGAAGTTGTCGATGCCAATCAGCGAATCGTCGAACGCGATCTCGATGTCTCCGGGATCAGCCCCGATGATCTTGACGCCGATTTTCTGGCGAAGCTGGGCTTCACGCGCCTGCAGCCCGAATTGCCGCCGGTTATCGGTGAGGTGGTTGCAGGCGGGGCAGCCGCGGCCGGCGGTTTACAGAAGGGCGACCGTATTGTTGCGATCAGCGGGAAACCGGTTGCCCAGTGGTCCGAAGTGGTCGCTGCCGTACGCGCCAACCCGGAACGCGCGCTGCAGGTGCAGATCGATCGCGGCGGAACCGGAATGACGCTGACCCTGACGCCGCAATCTGTCAGTGAAAACGGCGCCGGCATTGGACGCATCGGCGCAGCGCCCCAGCTCGATCAGGACGTGATGAAGAGCCTGATGACCGAGGTGCGCTACGGGCCGTTCGAGAGCCTCGGCAAAGCGGTGGCGAAAACCTGGGACACCTCGGTTTTCACGCTGCAGATGCTCGGCAAAATGGTCATGGGACAGGTCTCGCTCAAAAACATCAGCGGACCCATCACCATCGCCGATTATGCCGGTCAGTCGGCGCAGGTCGGCTGGATCGCTTACGTTGGATTTCTGGCGCTGATCAGCATCAGCCTCGCCGTCCTGAATCTGCTGCCGATTCCTTTATTGGATGGCGGACATTTAATGTATTATATCGTCGAAATTATTACCGGCAGCCCGGTGTCGGAGAAGGTCATGGAAATCGGGCAACAACTCGGCATGGCGCTGCTTTTCACCCTGATGGCGCTCGCCATATACAACGATATCAATCGGCTGATCGGCGGCTAAATGCCGGCCCATGGCGGTCCAGCGGATCGGCTGATACTCGATACAACTCATATCGGATGCGGATGAACAGATTACGGCTGGCGTTCTTCGTTTTTTTTTCATCGCTCAGTTTCAGCACAAGTTTCAACGCCCAGGCAATCGAACCGTTCATCGTCAAGGACATTCGCGTCGAAGGCATACAGCGCACCGAAGCGGGCACCGTATTCAGCTACCTGCCGATCAAGGTCGGCGACACAATCGATGACGAGAAGGCCGCGGCCGCGATCAAATCGCTGTATGCGACCGGCTTCTTCAAGGATGTGCGGCTGGAAGCGGAAAACGGCATTCTGCTGGTCATGGTGCAGGAGCGGCCGGCGATCGCTTCCGTCGAAATCACCGGCAACAAGGAATTCGAAACCGAACAGTTGAAGACCGGTCTGAAGCAGGTCGGCCTGGCCGAATCGCGCATTTTCGACAAAGCGTTGCTCGACCGCGCCGAACAGGAGCTGAAGCGCCAATACATCAGCCGCGGCAGATATGGCGCCAGTGTCACGACGACGACGACTCCGCTCGAACGCAATCGTGTCGCCATCAATTTCGCGATCAACGAAGGCGATGTCGCGAAGATCCGCCAGATCAACATCATCGGCAACAAGGTCTTCGGCGAAAAAGAACTGCGCGATGTTTTCATCTTGCGAACGCCCGGGCTTTTTACCTGGTTCACTGATAATGACCAGTATTCGAAGCAGAAGCTGTCCGCCGATCTTGAAAACCTGCGCTCGTATTACCTGAATCGCGGCTATCTCGAGTTTGCGATCGATTCGACCCAGGTTTCGATCACGCCGGACAAGAAGGATATCTATATCACCGTCAACGTTTCGGAAGGACCGAAATACACGGTAGCGGACGTCAAGCTGGCCGGCGAGCTTTTGGTGCCCGAAGAAGAATTGCGCAAACTGATCAAGCTCGAACCCGGCGAAGTGTTTTCGCGTCAGCTCCTGACCGAATCGACCAAACTGATCAGCGATCGTCTCGGCGACGACGGTTACGCTTTCGCCAACGTCAACGCCGCGCCCGAAGTCGACAAAACCAACCAGCAGGTTTCGTTTACGTTTTTCGTCGATCCCGGGCGTCGTGTTTATGTCCGGCGCATCAACGTCTCCGGCAATACACGCACGCGCGACGAGGTGATCCGGCGTGAATTGCGGCAATTGGAAAGCGGCTGGTACTCGGCCGAGAAACTGAATCGCTCGAAACAGCGCGTCGACAAGCTCGGCTTCTTTTCCGAGGTCAACGTCGAGACGCCGGCGGTGCCGGCGACGACCGATCAGGTCGATATCAATCTGAGCGTGGTCGAACGGCCGACTGGGAACATTCTGCTCGGCGCCGGCGTCTCGAGCTCGGATGGTCTGATTCTGAGCGGCTCGATCGCGCAAAACAACGTGTTCGGTTCCGGCAACCAGTTATCGTTGCAAGTAAATAGCGGCCGCATCAACTCGGTCTATTCCATCTCCTACACGAACCCGTATTACACGGTCGACGGTATCAGCCGCGGCTTCGATATTTACCGGCGCGACGTTGATCCGACTTCGCTGTCGGTCGGCAGCTTCCGCACATCGACGCTTGGCGGCGGCGTTCGTTTCGGCGTGCCGATTTCCGAGCGCGATACGGTGAATTACGGCCTCGCGTACGAACGCACCGAGCTCGATGTCTTCGCCGACAGCCCGCAGCGTTTCAAGGATTTCGTGACCACGTTTGGCAACGACAATTCGACCTTGCTCGGCAGCATCGGGTTTACCCGCGATGGCCGCGACAGTCTGATTTACCCGACCAGCGGCTCGCTGCAGCGGATTTCGACGGAAATCGGTTTGCCGGGCGCCGATCTCAAGTACTACAAGCTGTCGTATCAACATCAGAAATATTTTCCGCTGAGCCGGACGTTTACGTTGCTGCTGAACGGCGAACTCGGTGCGGGCGGCGGCTATGGCGACACGCCCTTGCCGTTTTTCAAAAACTTTTTCGCCGGCGGCAATAACTCGGTGCGTGGTTACGACACGAGTTCGCTCGGCCCGCGCGATAACAACGGCGACGCGCTCGGGGGTCGTTACCGGATCGTCGGCAACGCCGAACTGCTGTTTCCGTTCCCCGGCGTGACCGATGACAAATCCTTGCGTATGAGCACGTTCGTGGATGCCGGCACCGTCGATGACAGCTTCAGCTTTTCGGAATTGCGCTATTCGGTCGGCATCGCCGTCGCCTGGGTTTCGCCGGTCGGCCCGCTGAAAGTCAGCATTGCCCAGCCGATCAACGACGAGCCGGGCGACGAGGTGCAGCGTTTTCAATTCGTTTTCGGCACGGCATTCTAATTCGATCAGAACGGATATTCGAGTCGGCAGTTAACAGGAGGTTACCTTGAAACAGATTTTTTCTACGTTCGCAGTAATGGCACTGCTGGCCGGCGGCCCGGCTGCAACGACGGTTTACGCAGCCGACGCCAAGGTCGGTTTCGTGAACACCGAGCGCGTATTCCGCGAAGCGGCGCCGGCGGTCAAAGCGCTGAAAAAGCTCGAGAAGGAATTCGCCGCACGCGAACAGGAGCTGCAGAAAATGGCGAAACAGACCAAGGACCTGCAGGCCGCGCTCGAAAAAGAATCGGTAACGATGTCGGAAAGCGAGCGCCGCAACAAGGAGCAGGATCTGGCGCGCATCAACCGCGATTTCCAGCGCCTGCAACGCGAGTTTCGGGAGGACCTGAATCTGCGCAAGAACGAGGAGTTGGCATCCGTGCTCGAGCGTGCGAACAAAGTCATCCAGACTATCGCCGAAGCCGAGCAATTCGACCTGATCCTGCAGGAAGCGGTCTACAAAAGCTCGCGCATCGACATCACCGACAAGGTCATCAAGGCGCTCGGCGGCGAAAAATAAACGGTAGCGTCAGCACGAGGATCTCGTTCTCGCTCGCGATTTTGTGTTCGCAGCTTACCACTATGCCTAAAGGCTGGCGCCTGGCTGAACTGGTCGAACGCTTCGGCGGGCGCGCGATCGGCGAGGCCGATATCATGCAAGTCGCGCCGATCGAACGTGCCGGCAGCGCGGAACTGACGTTCGTCACCCACCCGCGTTACCGCAAGGAACTCGAGCACACGAAAGCGGCTGCAGTCATTCTGAACGAGGCGCTGCAGGATGCGACGGTGTTGCCGCGTATCGTGTGCGCCAATCCGGCAGCTTACTTCGCGCACGTCGCCGCGTTGTTCAATCCCGAGCCCGCGGCGCGACCCGGCATCGACCCGAGCGCGGTTTTGCATCCCACGGCCATGGTCGCTGCTTCCGCGCAGGTTGGCGCGCACGTTTATATCGGCGCCGATGTCACGGTTGGCGAACATGCGGTCATCGAGGCCGGCTGCGTGATCGGGGATCGCGCCGTCCTGGGCGCCGGTATTCGTCTTTATCCTAACGTCACGGTTTATCACGGGTGCCACATCGGCGCGCGTGCGATTCTGCACTCGGGTGTAGTGATTGGCGCCGACGGCTTCGGCCTCGCCCTCGAGGATGGCCGCTGGCTGAAGATCCCGCAAATCGGCCGCGTCGTGATCGGCGCCGACGTCGAAATAGGGGCCAATACCACGGTCGATCGCGGCGCGATGGACGACACCGTCATCGGCGAAGGCGTCAAACTCGACAACCAGATCCAGATCGGGCACAACGTCCGCATCGGCGCCCATACCGCGATTGCCGCATGCACGGGCATCGCCGGCAGCACGACGATTGGACGCCAATGCCAGATCGGCGGCGCGGTCCGTATTATCGGTCATCTGAACATCGCGGATCGCACGGAAATCTCGGCAGCCTGCGTCATCACCAAATCGATCGATGTCGCCGGTGTCTATGCCGGCTTTTATCCGTTCGAAGCGCATCGCGACTGGCTGAAAAACGCCGCGCATCTGCGCCATCTGAACGAGCTGGTCAAACGAATTCGCGAACTCGAAAGCCGCGTCGACCATTTGCAAGGCGGACAAAAATGAGCGAGATGAATATTCACGAAATTCTCGAGTATTTGCCGCATCGTTATCCGATCCTGCTCGTCGATCGCGTGCTCGAATGCGAGCCGGGGAAGCACATCATGGCCTTGAAAAACGTCAGCATCAACGAACCTTTTTTCGTTGGCCATTTTCCGCATCATCCGGTCATGCCGGGCGTGCTCGTGATCGAAGCGCTCGCCCAGGCCGCCGCCATCCTGTCGTTCCGCACGGCCGGGGTGAAGCCCGACGACAAATCCGTGTATTACTTCGTCGGCATCGACAAGGCGCGTTTCAAAAAACCGGTCAGTCCCGGCGATCAACTGCATCTGCACGTGGAAAGCCTGTGCAATAAACGCGGCCTGATGAAGTTTCGGGCGCGCGCAGAAGTCGCCGGTATGCTGGTCGCCGAAGCTGAACTGCTGTGCACGGTGCGGAGCCTGTAGTGGGCCGCGAGGGCGACCTCATCCATGAGACCGCGATTGTCCAGCCTGGCGCGCGGCTTGACGACGATGTCGAGATTGGCGCTTATACGCTGATTGGCGAACATGTCGCGATCGGTCGTGGCACGCGCATTGGCGCCCACGCGGTGGTCACTGGTCATACGCGCATCGGTCGTAACAATCGCATTTACCATTTTGTATCGCTCGGCGAAGCGCCGCAGGACAAGAAGTACGCAGGCGAACCGACAGGTCTCGAAATCGGCGACGGCAACACGATCCGCGAGTTCTGCACGTTCAACCGGGGCACGGCTCAAGACATCGGCATAACCCGCCTTGGCGACGACAACTGGATCATGGCTTATGTGCATCTGGCGCACGATTGCCAGATCGGCAGCCACACGATTTTCGCCAATAACGCGCAGATCGCCGGCCACGTGCGCGTCGGTGATTATGCGGTTCTCGGCGCGTTTACCGCGGTTCATCAGTTTTGCCGCATCGGCGCGCATTCTATTACCGCGATGGGAAGCATCGTGCTGCAGGATGTCCCGCCGTATGTAACGGCCGCCGGCAACACGGCCGAACCGCGCGGCATCAACGCCGAAGGCTTGAAGCGGCGCGGTTTCGACAGCGAGACCATCAGACGCATCAAGCAGGCGTTCAAAACGCTGTACCGATCGGAACTGAGTCTGGAACAGGCGAAGCAAGCGCTTTCGGCACAACTCGCCGATGCGCCCGAACTCGACATCCTGCTGGAGTTTCTGGCTGATTCGAAACGCGGCATCGTTCGTTAGTTCCGTTAGCGAGAACGATCCGTGAACGCTTCGGCTCCCCTGTGCATTGCCCTGGTAGCCGGCGAAGCATCCGGCGATCTGCTCGGCAGCCATTTGATGTCGGTGTTGGGTAAACATCTGCCCAACGTCCGGTTCATCGGCATAGGCGGGCCAAAAATGCAGGCCGCGGGCCAGCAGATTCTGTTTCCCATGGAAAAGCTGGCGGTGCGCGGTTATGTCGAAGTGCTGCGGCACTATCTGGAAATTATCGGCATCCGCCGCAAGCTGCTCGCGCTTTTGCTGGCCGAGCCGCCGGATATTTTTATCGGCATCGACGCGCCGGATTTCAACCTCGATCTCGAGCTAGCCTTGAAGGCGAGGGGAATTACGACCGTACACTATGTGAGCCCCTCGATTTGGGCCTGGCGGTTCGAGCGCATCGACAAAATTAAGCAGGCGGTGACGAAGATGCTCGTCCTGTTCCCGTTCGAAGCGCCGCTGTACGAGCGCGCCGGCGTGCCGGTCAGTTATGTCGGCCATCCGCTTGCCGACATGCTGCCGGAGAATCCGGACCGCAACGCTGCGCGCGCCGAGCTTGGCGTGGCGGCCGATGCGATTGTCATCGCGCTGCTGCCTGGGAGCCGTCA
The DNA here is from genome assembly GCA_013695435.1 of Burkholderiales bacterium. Classification (NCBI taxonomy): domain Bacteria; kingdom Pseudomonadati; phylum Pseudomonadota; class Betaproteobacteria; order Burkholderiales; species Burkholderiales bacterium. The sequence goes on from JACDAM010000226.1 coordinate 25,643, forward strand.
ATCCGAGCTGCGCGCACTGGCCGATGTATTTATCAGGACCGCGCAAAGCGTGGCGAACCGGAAATCCGGCGTGCACTTTCTGGTCCCGCTAGCAAGCGAGGAAACCCGCGATTTATTCGCACGCGCGATGCAGCGTCGTGACACTGCGAATCTTCATCTGAGCGTACTCGAAGAGCAGGCGCACCAGGCGATGATCGCGGCGGACGTCGTGCTGGTCGCATCTGGCACCGCGACATTGGAAGCCGCATTGCTGAAGCGCCCGATGGTGATCGCGTATAAAATGCCTGCGATCAGTTGGTGGATCATGCGGCGCAAGGCCTATTTGCCCTACGCCGGGTTGCCGAATATCCTGTGCCAGGAATTTGTCGTGCCGGAATTCTTGCAGCAGCACGCGACGCCGTATAACCTGAGCCGCGCACTGCTGGATCTACTGAACGACGAAGGCGCACGAAGCCGCATCGCGCGGAAATTTTCGGAACTGCATGGCATATTGCGGCAGAATACCGCGCACAAAGCGGCGGAAGCGATTCTGCCGCTGCTGCGGATATAACCCCGGTTACGGACAGGCGAAATTTCTGAGACGCCGATGATCGTTCACCGTTATTTGAACCTGTTGTGCGGCGTCGACGAAGCCGGCCGCGGCCCATTGGCCGGACCGGTTTTTGCCGCTTGCGTCGTGCTGCATCCTGCGCGAAAAATCGATGGGCTCGCCGATTCCAAAATTTTGAGCGAGCCCCATCGTGAGCGCCTGGCGATCGAGATCAAGTTGCATGCCCTGGCATGGGCGATCGCCGCGGCAACGGTCGAAGAAATCGACAGCATCAATATTCTTCGCGCCAGCCTGCTTGCCATGAAGCGCGCAATCGCGCAGATTCCGGTGCTGCCCGCCGAAGTCTGCGTCGATGGTCTGCATTGCCCGGAAATCCTGTTTCCGTCGCGGGCGATCGTCAAAGGCGATGCTTGCGTGCCGCAGATTTCGGCGGCGTCGATACTTGCCAAAACAGGCCGCGATGCCGTGATGCGCGCAATGCATATTCGCTATCCGCGGTATGGCTTCGATCAGCACAAGGGATACGCCACGCATGAACATTTGGCGGCTTTGCGCGCGAACGGCGTCTGCGCCATTCATCGTCGAAGCTTTGCGCCGGTGCGTGAGCTTCTTTTTCCAACGCCGCGTTCGACCGAGCTGCCTTTCTAGTCATGTTCTTGCAAATCGCGCTTTCCGTGCATCTGTTCGGCGCCGTGATCTGGGTCGGCGGCATGTTCTTCGCTTATTTTGCCCTGCGACCGGCAGCGGGAAAGACTTTGGCGCCGCCGCTGCGCCTGCCGCTGTGGGCGGCGACATTACAACGCTTCTTTGCCTGGGTATCCCTGGCTATCGTCCTGATCCTGGCAAGCGGGATCGCGATGATTATGCTGCTTGGCGGCTTTGGCGCGGTCGGGATTCACGTGCACGCGATGCTGGCTATCGGCGTTGTCATGATGGCGGTGTTTGCCCATGTCTACTTTGCGCCTTTCAAAAAACTGCGCCGCAATGTAGAAGCGCAGGATTGGCAAGCGGGCGGCGACGCGCTGGCGCAGATACGTAAACTCGTCGCGCTCAATCTGGCTTTGGGGTTTTTGACAATCGCAGTTGCGACGCTGGGTTCGGCGACGCCCTAGCCGAATTCGGCGATCAGTCGTTTCAGTGCGGCGCGTTCTCGTGCTGGAGTAACCAGCGATCGCCGCGCGCTGCCTTGTTTCTGCAGCAGCCGATAAAACCCGGCGTCGAACTCTACCCGTTCCAGCAGGGTGGCCAGGGCGCGCGCATCTTCGAGCGGAAAATACCCGGCGTAATGGCTGCCCAGCATGCCGATGTTGCCGGGAATGCGCGATGCGATGACCGGCACCCGGGCCGTCAGCGCTTCGGTGACTACGTTCGCGCCGCCTTCCATGCGCGAGCTGATAACAAGTACCCGCGCCCGCGCCAGGATGCGGCGCGCAGCCCAATGCGGCAGCTCGCCGAGCCAGCGGTAGCGCGGCTCGCTGCGCATGAATTGTTTCGCTTCGTCCGCGAACGAAGCGGATAAGGCCCCGCCGATATGCGTGACAAGAATTCGACTTTCGTCGGTCAGGTAGCGCAAAGCAAGCGCTGCCCGGAACGGATCTTTCTCCTCGCGCAAATGGCCGCTGACGCAAATTTCGAAGCTGCGCTGTAAAGGTTTGGGCGCGGTTATCGGCCTGGTCGACTGATAGATGATGCGGGTTTTGTCGCGCAAAGCGGGCGTGAGCTCTCGCCCGCCCTGGTCTTGCAGCACGATCAACCGGGTAGCAAGCCGCAGCGATTGGCGTGCCTTCTCGTCGGTGCGAATATCGCGATAGAGGTCGGTCCCGGTCAGCACAACGACCAACGCCCGTTCCGGAAACGCCATGGCGAATTCGCTGATTGAAGCATGGCTTTTGCGCGCGTGCAGCGCAATCATCAGATCGGCCGTGCGTCGATCCCAGCAGGTTTGCACGGCTACGCGATGCCCGGCTTCGCGCAGGAATCCGGCCCAGCGATTCGCGGTCGCGCGATTGCCGAGCCGCGAGCGAGCGCCAGCCGGTGTAATCAAGACAATTTTCAATGAAAACGAATCGGCTTAAACTAGGGCCTGTTTACACTCATTCCATGCGCCCGTCTCTCCCTCGCCCCTTTGGGTTATCCCCCAGAAAGTCCGCATGCGGCGTTGCGGCTCCTTGCGAGGCAATAAGCATCGCTTCATCGCCGCGCCTTGCCTGCGGACTTTCTAGGGCAGACGCGCATGGAAATGAGGCACGCATGGAGTGAGTGTAAACAGGCCCTGATGACAGTAAGCTGCACCGAAGCAACCGCGCCACGAAGCAGCGGCATCGCAATGATCGCCGGACTATAGCAGAACCGCACCCCGCTTATGGACAGGCCTGACAGCGACTATCTCAAACGGATTTTGCATGATGGCGCCGCGCGCATCGTCGACATGATCGCGGATTTCGACGGACACCAACTGCTAGGCCCGCGGCTTCCGACCGTCAATCCGCCGTTGTGGGAGCTAGGACACCTGGCGTGGTTTACCGAACGCTGGTGCCTGCGCCATCGCGGCCGCGATGGGTTGGCGCCAGCGCTGATCGCAAATGCCGACGCCTTGTACGACTCTGCGGCGGTCGCGCACGCTACGCGCTGGGATTTGCCGCTACTCGATATAGACAAAACGCGAAATTATTTATCCTCCGTCATCGAGCGCGTAAGTGAGCGCCTCGACAACAACGATGTCGCGCATGATCTGCCGTACTTCGCGCAACTCGCTACCTACCATCAGGACATGCATGTCGAGGCATTTTTCTACACGCGGCAAACGCTCGGCTATACGAGACCACCGTTGCCTGTAAAACCTTGCCGCAAAGCCGGCGCATTCCCGGGCGATGTCGAGGTGGCCGGGGGGAATTTTCTGCTCGGCGCGGCGCCGGTCGATGGCTTCGTTTTCGATAACGAGAAATGGGCGCATGAAATCGTTCTCGAACCGTTTTCGATCGCCCGCGCTCCGGTTTCCAACGCCGAATATCTGGCTTTTGTCGAAGACGGCGGTTACGCGCGCCGTGAATGCTGGTCGGCGGAAGGTTGGGAATGGCGCGGCAGGATGAACGCGATATCGCCGGTTTACTGGATTCACTGCGACGGTGCGTGGATGCATCGGGTGTTCGACGAAGTGCTCGCGCTGAATCCCGACGCGCCCGTGTTATTCGTCAACTGGTATGAAGCCGATGCCTGGTGCCGCTGGGCTGGTCGGCGTTTACCGGGCGAAGCGGAGTGGGAGAGGGCGGCCGCCGGTGCAATGGAGCCTGCCGCGAGCAAGCGCCGCTATCCATGGGGCGATGAAACCCCGAATGACATGCACGCCAATTTCGACGGCATGACGGATGGATGCGCGGACGTTGCCGCGTTCGCCGCGGGCGATAGCGAAGCCGGTTGCCGCCAGATGCTCGGCAACGTCTGGGAATGGACGGCGGACTGGTTTGCGCCCTATCCGGGTTTTGTGCGCGACCCTTACAAGGAATATTCGGAACCATGGTTCGGAAATCACAAGGTCCTGCGCGGCGGCTCCTTCGCGACGCGTTCGCGTCTGATCCGCAACACCTGGCGCAATTTTTATACACCCGATCGGCGCGACGTGCTGGCTGGTTTTCGCGCATGCGCGCCCGTAATCCGCAGCCGAGCGGCTTGATTTGTCATTCCCGGGCAACACGGAAAATCCAAGGCATAGACATGCCGGATTTTCGGATCGCGCCGGCGAGGCCGCACGCGCATCCGGAATGACATCTTTTGATGCGCTCGATGAAGCGCATTAGCTCGCGCACCAATCCGTTTTTCAAAAACCTGCTCAAACTTGCGCATTCTTCGCGCGAGCGCAGAAAGTCGAACCTCACGCTGCTCGATGGCGTGCATCTGATTGCGGCCTATCGCGAACACATCGGCGCGCCGCGGAGCTGGATCGTCTGCGACAGCGGCGCGGACAACAGCGAAATCAAGCTGATGCTCGATGAAGCGCGACCGCTCGAAGTGTTCGTGCTTGCCAATGGGCTGTTCGCGGAAATATCGTCCGTCACGCCCGATGTTGGCATCGTTGCGCTTATTCCCACGCCTGCGCCGGTTGCGCCAAGATCCGATGCCGATTTCTGCATTCTCCTCGACGGCATCCAGGATCCCGGCAATCTCGGTTCTATCCTGCGCTCCGCCGCCGCGGCAGGCGTCAGCGATGTCATGTTATCGAAGCAATGCGCATTTGCGTGGTCGCCGCGTGTGCTGCGCGCGGGAATGGGCGCGCATTTCATGTTGAAGCTGCACGAACACGCCGATTTGCTCGATTACGTTGTCCGCTATGATGGGAAGATAGTCGCGACGTGCGCCCGCGCGGAACAAACGATTTTCGAGATCGACCTGAAAGGCAAGCTTGCTCTGCTGATCGGCAACGAAGGGGCGGGAATTTCCGACGCGCTGCTGCGAATCGCAAGCCAGCGCGTCGCGATTCCAATGCCCGGTAAAACCGATTCGCTGAATGCCGCAGCGGCTGCCGCGGTTTGTTTGTTCGAGCGGGTGCGGCAAACGAGAAAACAGCAGTCTGGGTGAAGTGACACTAACCTGGGCTTGCGGCCGAGACCCGATTGCGGGTTCCAATCGGGTGTCTGCTGCTCGGCTCCCACAATGCTCGAGTGCCCGCTCTCCAGGATGGAACGCGTGGGTGTCGTATTTGTTTATCCAGTTGGATCAAACGAGCCCTTCAAGTACCTGCACCTCTACCATTTCGCCCGCCGCGACTTTTCCCTGCGCCACCGGCAGAACGATGAAGCAATTCGCCTCGCTCATCGAACGCAGAATCCCCGAGCCCTGTTCGCCGCTCGCAAGCACTGTCCATTCGCCATTCGCGTCTTGTGATAAAAATCCGCGTTGAAACTCGGTGCGGCCGGGCGCTTTCTTGAGATCGCTGGCGCAACGCACCTTAAGCAGCGGCAAGGGGGGGGCGGGATCGCGGCCCATGAGCACGAGCAGCGCGTCGCGGACGAATTGGTAAAACGTGACCATTACTGAAACCGGATTGCCCGGCAGACCGAAGAAATGCGCGCTACCGATTTTGCCGTAGGCGAGCGGGCGGCCGGGTTTCATCGCAATTTTCCAGAAAACCACTTCGCCCAGACGATCGAGTAGTTCCTTGACGAAATCGGCTTCGCCGACCGACACGCCACCGCTGGTGATGACGACATCGGCCATCGCGGCCGCATCGCTGAAAGCTTTTTCGAGCAGCGCCGGGTCATCGCCAACGACGCCCATGTCGATGGTTTCGACGCCGAGGCGATTCAGCATGCCCCAGATCGTGTAGCGGTTGCTGTCATAAATCTGGCCTTCTTCGAGCTGACTGCCTATCGTTCGCAGTTCGTCGCCGGTCGAAAAAAAAGCCACACGCAGTCGCCGGTAGACGGTAAGTTCGGCGACGCCGAGTGATGCGATCAGGCCGAGTTCGGCGGGCCGGATCAAGGCTCCGGGGCCGAGAGCCGTTTGCCCCTTGCGCAAATCTTCACCTGCGCGGCGGAGATTCTGGCCACGGCGATGGCCGCTACCGAACGTGACACGATCGCCTTCGGCTTCGGCATGTTCTTGCATGACGATGGTATCCGCACCCGCCGGAACCACCGCGCCGGTCATGATACGCACGGCTTGGTTCTCCCGAAGATCGTCACGGAATGGAACGCCCGCGTAAGCCGTGCCTGCAATTTTCAGAATCGTCTCGCCATTGGCATTCAGATCCGAAAAACGTAGGGCATAGCCGTCCATCGCCGAATTGTCGTGCGCCGGAACATCGACCGGCGAAATGACCGGCGCCGCCAGAACGCGGCCGAGTGCTGTGCGCAGGGCAAGTTGTTCAGTGCCGGCGACCGGATTCAGGAACTCGCGAATCAGCGCGCGCGCCTTATCGACCGGCAACGAGTTCGGGTCGTAATCGTCAGCGCAGCTCAAATCCCGGATTGGTTGTTTCATCGGATTGCCTGTTTTCGAAAATCAAGATTCTAGCGGAACGGCGAGCCGCGCCAAAAAAAACAAAGGGATGCGCTGCCAGAGCAGCGGTCATCCCTTCGCGAGTGATGAAGCAGATACACGCTGCGTCGGAGCAGCGGAAGAAACTAGGGCGCGCGGTAACCGATGCCGTGTTTATTGTAGATGCGCTTGACGGTGCCGTCGGCGAGCATTTGCCGCATGCCTTTTTCGAGGGCGGCAGCGAGTTCGGTGTTGTCGTCCTTGACTGCGAGGCCAAGTTTCCAGCCCTGTATAGCGAGACCCGCATTGGAACCTGGCTAACTTTGTAGCCATCTTTCGCCGAGCCCAGGCTCGCATCGAGCTCGGAACGCGGCGCCATCACAGCCGCGACCTCGCCGTTGCGCAAGGCTTTTACGGCAAGGGCAGGGCTGCGGAAATGCACGACATTGCTGCGCAACCTGCCGCTAAAGGCTTAAAGCAAATATATATCGGAGACCGTTTCCAGTTCGACGCCGATTTTTCCTTGGCGAAGATCTCGAGATTGGGAAGCGTCGGAATGCTTTAATCAGGCGATGGCATGGTACTTGCGCGGGCGATGGAGGATAATATGCACCGCAAGTCATAGTTCGCCACAAGTTCGTCTGAAATTACCAAGGAGGAGTCATGCAGAGGGCGCTACATTTAAACCCGGATAAATGCACGGGTTGCCTGCAATGTGAAATGGCCTGTTCTTTCGAAAACGAAGGCGTGTTCAATACCGCGAAATCGCGCATCAAGGTTTTTGAGTTTCACCATTACGGCCGCAAAGTTCCCTACACCTGTACCCAGTGCGAGGAAGCGTGGTGCATGCACGCGTGCCCGGTCGAGGCGATCAAGATCGATGCGACAACCGGCGCCAAGTTCGTGCTCGACGACATCTGTGTCGGCTGCAAGGTCTGTACGATTGCGTGCCCGTTCGGCACCATCAACTACAATCACGATACCGGCAAGGCGCAGAAATGCGATTTGTGCTTCGGCAATCCGGCGTGCGCTGAAGCGTGCCCGACCGGCGCCATCACTTACATCGATTCCGACTGGACCGGCCTCGAGCGCATGCAGGCGTACGCTGCCAAATCCGATAACGAGGGCGTTGGCGCCCAGCCCGCACAGGCTTGAATCGAGGAGAACATCATGGCATGGCATAAACAAGTATTACGCGTGAATCTGACCGATGGCACCTGCAAGGCCGAGCCGCTGAACATGCAATGGGCACAGGATTACCTCGGCCAGCGCGGCCTCGCCAGTAAATATCTGATCGAGGAAATCGATCCCAAAATCGATGCGCTGTCGCCGCAGAACAAGATCATTTATGCGACCGGCCCGTTGACCGGCACCATGGCGTCGACCGGCGGCCGCTACTCGGTGATTACCAAGAGTCCGTTGACCGGCACCATCGCGTGCTCGAATTCCGGCGGCTACTTCGGCGCGGAACTGCGTTTTGCCGGCTGGGACATGATCATCGTCGAAGGCAAAGCCGCCAAGCCGGTGTATCTGCATATCGAAAATGAAAAGGTCGAACTGCTGCCGGCCGATGCACTCTGGGGCAAAACCGTTTGGGAGACCGAACCCTGGATCAAGAAAAAACATCAGGACCCGCTGACGCGCGTGACTTCGATCGGCCGCGCCGGCGAAAACCAGGTGCTGTACGCGGCGATCGTCAACGATCTGCATCGCGCCGCCGGACGTTCGGGCGTGGGTGCTGTGATGGGCGCGAAGAACCTCAAAGCGATCGCGGTGCGCGGCACGAAAGGCGTGACCAATATCGCCAATCCGAAAGAATTCATGAAAGCCACGTTCGCCGGCAAGAAGATCCTCGCCGATAACGCTGTCACCGGCCAGGGCCTGCCGAAATATGGCACGCAAGTGCTGATGAACGTGATCAACGAGATCGGCGCTTCGCCGACGCGCAATCACCGCGACGTGCAATTCGAAGGCGCTTCCAAGATTTCGGGTGAGGCGATGCACGAGATACGCGCGACCGACGGCAAGGCGAATCTGGTAACGAATCAGGCGTGCTTCGGCTGCACCATCGCGTGCGGCCGCATTTCAAAAATCGACGAGACGCATTTCTCGGTGCAGAACAAGCCCGAGTACTGGGGCGCATCCGGCGGGCTCGAATACGAAGCGGCCTGGGCGCTCGGTAATGCCAACGGCGTTGACGACATCGAGGCGCTGACATTCGCCAACTTCCTCTGCAACGAAGACGGTTTCGATCCGATTTCGTTTGGCGCGACGGTCGGCGCAGCAATGGAGTTGTTCGAGATGGGCGTGATCACCGAAAAAGATACCGGCATTGCAGCGCCATTCGGCTCGGCTGAAGCGCTTTGCAAATTCGCCGAATGGACAGCGCGCGGTGAAGGCTTCGGCAAGATACTCGCGCTGGGCTCGAAGCGCATGTGCGAAAAATACGGCCACCCGGAATTGTCGATGACCGTGAAAGGCCAGGAGTTTCCGGCTTACGATGCGCGCGGCATTCAGGGCATGGGCCTGGCGTATGCGACCGCGAATCGCGGCGCATGCCACCTGCGCGGTTACACGGTTGCATCGGAAGTGCTCGGCATTCCGGTCAAGACCGATCCGCTGGTCAGCGACGGCAAGGCTGAGCTGACGAAGGCGTTTCAGGACGCCACCGCGGTCGTCGATTCAGCCGGGATTTGCGTGTTCACGACCTTCGCCTGGACCTTGAACGACATCCAGCCGCAGTTGCAGGCGGCATGTGAAGGCGACTGGTCGATGGACAAATTGAACCTGATGGGCGAACGCATCTGGAACATGGAGCGCGAATTTAACAACGCCGCCGGGTTCACCGAGAAGGACGACACGCTGCCGAAACGGCTGTTGACCGAAGGGGCGAAAACCGGTCCCGCCAAAGGCAAAGTCAACGAGCTCTCGAAAATGCTGCCGGAATACTACAAAGTCCGCGGCTGGACGCCGGAAGGCAAGCCGACCCCGGAAACGCGTCAGCGGCTCGGGCTTTAACCGACCGGATCAGTTAAGCCTTCCCCTTGACGGGGGAAGGTTGGGATTGGGTGTGCCCCCGAAGCGCTTCGCGTGTTGCTCCACAGCAGGCATCCGTTTCTACTCGAACCGATATACCAATCGTCCATAGCATTCCGAGGCTTAAACATGAACCACGTCATCATCGGCAACGGGCCAACCGGCATCATCGCGGCCGAAACCCTGCGCAAGGAAGATCCTCAATGCACGATCACAGTGATCGGCGATGAGCCCGAGCTGCCGTATTCGCGCATGGCGATTCCCTATTATCTGATTGGCGGCATCGACGAACGCGGGTTGCATTTGCGCAAGGATGAACAGCATTTCCGCAATCTCAAAATCGATCTGATCGATCTACCGGCCACGCGCGTCGATGCGGGCAAGCGCCAAGTGTTATTGAAGGATGGCCAGAAGCTCGATTACGACAAGCTCCTGATCGCGACAGGTTCGAAACCTGCAAGTGCGCCGATTCCGGGTATCGATCTGCCGGGCGTCCATAGTTGCTGGACCCTGGATGACGCTCGGCACATCGCAAAGATCGCCAAGCCTGGCGCACGCGTCGTGCAAATGGGCGCCGGCTTCATCGGCTGCATCATTCTTGAAGCGCTGGCGTCGCGCGGCGTCGAGTTGACGGTTATCGAAATGGGCAACCGCATGGTGCCGCGCATGATGACTGACGGAGCCGGCTCCCTGATCAAGAAATGGTGCGAGAAAAAAGGTGTCAAGGTTTACACCGCGACCAAAGTTACGGCGATCGAGAAAGCCGAACCGAAGGCGCAGGCTGGCGGTCCGTTGCGAGTGAAGCTCGATAACGGCAAAGTGCTCGACGCCGATCTCGTCATCAGCGCAACCGGCGTGCGGCCGAACATCGAGTTTCTCAAGGGCACGGGCATCAAAACGGAGGCTGGTGTGCTGGTCGATGCCGACATGCAAACGAATATCCCGGGCATCTATGCGGCGGGCGATGTCGCGCAGGCCACCGAATTCAACACCGGCCACCGCATCGTCAATGCAATCCAACCGAATGCGGCCGATCAGGCATTGGTTGCCGCGCGCAATATGGCCGGCAAAACCACGCGATCGCAGGGCACGATGGCGATCAACGTGCTCGACACAATGGGCCTGATTTCGTCCTCGTTCGGGCAATGGATGGGTGTCGAAGGCGGCGATCACGCCGAACTGACGGATGCGGAAAATTTCCGCTACCTGCGGCTTGAATTCAAGGATGACGTTTTGATCGGGGCGACTTCCCTCGGCTTGACCGAACATGTCGGCGTCATCCGCGGGCTGATTCAAAGCCGACTCCATCTGCGCGAGTGGAAAGAGCTGCTGATGCAGGATCCGACGCGCTTTGTCGACGCTTACATCGCACGTTCGCAAGGCAGCGAGGAACTCGCAGCCCGGCCGTAGCTGGCTCGTGTTACGCTGCACCCATGAAAATCAAGTTGAAGTTGTTCGCCACGCTGACCGATTATCTGCCGCAGCCCGCCAAAAAAAATGAGATAGAGATTGAGGTCGCGGCAAATGCGACGGTCGGTTCGGTCATCGAGCGGTATAATCTGCCGCCGAAGCTAGTGCATCTCGTTCTCGTCAACGGCCTGTATATTTATCCGCACGACCGCACTACCCAGAATTTGAACGAGGGCGACGCGCTCGCGATCTGGCCGCCGATTGCAGGCGGTTAGACGGTAGCACACCAGCCCATCTCCTGGTTCGGCACATCAGGTGTATCGCATCCATCAAATCGACGAATAATGCCCGCGGTTTTGGTGATCAATCCGAAAGGCGGCTCCGGTAAAACAACGCTGGCGACCAATCTCGCAGGTTACTTCGCGTCGAGCAACGAATCGGTAACGCTGTGGGATCTCGACCGTCAGCGTTCGGCGCTGAACTGGCTCGACATCAGGCCTTTGGCATTGCCGGCGATCCGGCAGCTCACGGCGAACGAGGAAGACGCGCCCAAACCGCGGAATCAACACGAATGGCTGGTCCTCGATTCCCCGGCCGGGATACACGGCAAACGTTTGACGCAAATGCTGCGGCTGGTCGACAAAGTCATCGTACCGGTGCAGCCTTCGGTGTTCGACATGGCGGCGGCGCGGGATTTTTTCGAGGTACTGCGGGAAGAGAAAGTCATCCGCAAGCACAAGGCTTTTGTCGCGATCGTCGGCACGCGTGCCGACCCGCGCACGCGTGCCGCCACCACCCTGGCTGCATTTCTCGAACAATTCGATCTGCCGGTTTTAACGCATTTGCGCGATACGCAAATCTACGCGAACGCGGCGTTTACCGGCCGCTGTCTGTTCGACTTGCCGATCTGGCTTAACGAGCGCGACGCTGAACAATGGCAACCGCTTATTGCGTGGGTGCGCGAACAGCCGACGGTTTCCGCTTGACGCCGAAACTGCCCGTTCGAGCTTGTCTTTAGGGCCTGCTCACACATAAATCATGCCCCGCTTTGCCCCCAAACCGGGATGATCACGCGAAGCGGGACCCTCGTGAAGGGCCATTCCCTTCACAAGGGTCCGCGACAAAGTGAGCGCCCGGTTTGGGGTAACCCGTAGGGCTTTGGTCTGGCGGGCGCGCTGCCGCGTTGGCCGTCGCTTGCAGGGAACGGCCCTGCGGTGCGCCGTCCGCCTCGCATCGCATCCCGCGAGACCAAAGCGCGGGGCATGATTTAGGTGTGACAAGCCCTGGCCACGAAGTGCCCCCCATAAACCGATTCGTGGCAAAATGTCGCATCGGTTGTACCCTGAAATCTCCTTAAAGGATGCCAATGGCTAAACCCAACTACGCGTTCGCGAAACGTCAGAAAGA
>JACDAM010000227.1 GCA_013695435.1 Burkholderiales bacterium
AGCGTGTAGAACGGCGCTTCAGCGCAATACTTGAGCTGCAACTCCATATTCTCCTTGATCAGGTGCATCGGCACGTGGCCGGGGCCTTCGATCATGGTCTGCACGTCGTGCCGCCAGGCGATCTGCGTCAGTTCGCCCAGCGTTTTCAGCTCGGCGAATTGCGCCTCATCGTTGGCATCGTAAATCGAGCCGGGACGCAGCCCGTCGCCGAGCGAAAAGCTCACGTCGTACGCTTTCATGATCTCGCAAATCTCTTCGAAGCGCGTGTACAGAAAGCTTTCCTTGTGATGCGCGAGGCACCATTTGGCCACGATCGAGCCGCCGCGCGAGACGATGCCGGTCATGCGTTTCGCCGTCATCGGGATGTAGGCGAGGCGCACGCCGGCGTGGATCGTGAAGTAATCGACGCCTTGCTCGGCTTGCTCGATCAGCGTATCGCGATAGATTTCCCAGGTCAGTTCTTCGGCCTTGCCGTCGACTTTTTCGAGCGCCTGGTAAATCGGCACGGTGCCGATCGGCACCGGCGCATTGCGGATGATCCACTCGCGGGTTTCGTGGATGTTTTTGCCGGTCGATAAATCCATCACGGTGTCGCCGCCCCAGCGGATCGCCCACGTCATCTTCTCGACTTCTTCCTGAATCGATGAGCCGAGCGCCGAATTGCCGATATTGGCATTGATCTTCACCAGGAAATTGCGCCCGATGATCATCGGCTCGGATTCCGGATGGTTGATGTTCAACGGAATGATGGCGCGGCCGCGCGCGACTTCATCGCGCACGAATTCGGGCGTGATGAGTTTCGGCAGCGTTGCGCCGAAACTTTCGCCGGCGTGCTGCTGCGTCAAAAGCTCGCTCAGATCATCGCGGCGCTGATTTTCGCGGATTGCGATGAACTCCATTTCCGGCGTGATTACACCTTTGCGCGCATAGTGCATCTGCGTGACGTTGGCGCCGGATTTCGCGCGGCGCGGCTTGCGCTGCAAATCGAAGCGCATGTCGGCGAGCTTGCTGTCGGAAGCACGCGCGCGCCCGAAATGCGAAGTCAGGTCGGCGAGCGATTCGGTGTCGCCGCGCCCGGCTATCCACTGCTCGCGCAACGGCTGCAGTCCGGCGCGGATGTCGATGCGCGCGGCCGGATCGGTGTAAGCGCCGGAAGTATCGTAGACGTGAATGGCAGGATTTTTCTCCACGCCGAACATCGCCGGCGTATCGCTCTGCGAAATCTCGCGCATCGGCACACGAATATCGGGACGCGAGCCTTCGATATAAATCTTGCGCGAATTCGGCAACGGCGCAACCGCGGCGGCGTCGACTACGACGGTTTGTTTCAGGAATTGCGGATGGGCGTTCATCGGAACACTCCGGGCGACCAATGAGAAACGTAAGGAGTGTTGTGGCTTGCAACGCTTCCCTACGGCGGCATGACCCGCATCAGGTTCGAAGGGTATTTCTCACCCGGCGCATGCGCAGGGACCCCTAACGTATGCCGTCAAGCTACGTCAAAGACTGTGGAATTGCAAGGCAGGTTCGGATGGGATCATCACCGAGTACCTTCCCGGGCTGATCGGGCGGTGACCGTCAGGCGTGGAAAGTGAGTGGCTTCGTCTTACCCGTGTAGTAAACTTAGGTGGTGTACATCACAGGGAGAGGTGGCCCATGAGCACCGTTACTGTTTCGGAGAAGGGCCAAATGATCATTCCGGCCGATCTCAGGAGGCGGCTCGGCATAGTTGCCGGGACCAAGCTCGAAGTCACGGCGGACAGCGGCGGCTTTCGGGTTCAAGTCGATCCCAGGCGCAAGACGCGCACTGCCGCTGAATGCGTGGGCATCTTTGGCGAGTACAAAGGCCCGCCGGTTGCCGTCGAGAAGCTTTCCGGCGACGAAGCCGCGCGGCGGTTAGCCCGGCGCGGCAACCTCAAGCTGTGATTTCGCTCGACACGAACGTACTGGCGCGCCTTGGCATGGCTGCCAATGACCGCCGGCAATCGGAGGCCGCGGCGGCGCTCATCGATAGCGGCGGTGTTTTCTTCGTGCCGTTGACGGTCACGCTTGAGCTTGAATGAGTGTTGCGGGGCGTCTACCGGATCGGCCGTACTAAAATCAGCGCCGGCTTGCACGGCCTTATCGCAGTCCGCAATTTGCACTTCGAGCAAGAGGCAGCGGTGCTCGCGGCGTTACCGCTCTACGAAGATGGCTTCGATTTCACCGATGCGCTGCATCACGCCAGCAGCGCCGGCTGCACGACCTTCGCGACCTTTGATGACAGCTTTTTCAAGCTTGCGGCAGCGCGCGGCTTGGCGCCTCCGGTGGAATTGGTCTGAATCGGACCTTCGTCCTCTTGCCAATCTCGAAGCGAATCAGCCTGTGTGAACGAAGAGCAAGGCGCGCGATCGAGCCGCCCGCGCAAGACGAAAAAAGGGCGGCCGAAGCCGCCCTTGAATCAAATCAGGAAACTGTTATTTTTTCCAGCGCCGGCGCAGGCCCACGAATGCCGCGCTCAACAGCAGCGCCAGGAGACCCGCATCCTTGCCGTTCGGGTTCACCGTGCAACCGCCGTCGTCATCGTCGTCAACAGCAGCAGGGGGAGGGGTCGTGCCACCAGCAGGGGGAGGGGTCGTGCCACCACCACTGTCGTTGTCGGCGATCGTCAACACCGCAGTCCTTTGCGTACCGAGGGTCGTGCCTGTACCCGGAGCGCTCAACGTCAGGTTGACCGTTTCGCTGGGTTCGGCTGCGGTATCGTTGGTGATCTGCACATTGACCGTTCGGGTCGTTTGGTTGGGTGCGAAGTCGACCGTCGCCGTGGTCGCCGTATAGTCGGAACCAGCAACCGCCGTCCCGTTCGAAGTCGCGAATTGCACTGACGAGGCGCCCGTCGTGGTTCCGCTGCGTGTCACGGTGATCGCCGCATTAGGCGTACCTTCGGTCACGTTAAATGTCGCCGCACTGAACTGTATTGTTGGACCGGCAGGTCCCGCAGGCTGCAATTCGGCTGCGATTCCGATTACTCGTGTTCCGGCAGGCCCGATCACGCCTAGAGGTGTGGCCGCGCCCGTCCCTAGGTTGATGCTATATAGCGTCGCTTGGTCACTTTGATCGAGAACATCGAAGCCCGAGCTTGCAAAAGCCTGATCCGCGCCGACGATATCGAAACCGGAGAGACCCTGGAAATTAATCCCAGCCCCAAGAGACCCAATGGGAACTAGCGTTCCAGAGTTGGCCGGATCTTGCCGGAACAGAAAGTCGCACCCGGAATCGATGCCGAACAGCGTGGTCGCAGTCGGCGGCGCCGGGGGCGTCGCAGCCGCAGAGCTGTTGGTGTAAGCCGACGCGGTTACTGCGGGATTCGTGCAGCCGGCTGGAGGCGGCACTTGATACGCGAGGTCGGTATCGCGAATAAAATCCGGATCGGCGCTGGTAGTACCATCGACATTGATGCGCAGGTTCGATCTGGTAGCGGTGTCATCATCGCTCGTTACACGCAACCGATCGACGACCGGATTGAAATCGACTCCGAAAAAAGCGGTTTGGGTGATTGGGCCAACATTTGGAGTATTGTCAGTAACTGCCGCGCCGGTGGTCGGGTTGATCGTGTAAATAGCTCCCGCGCTGCCGACGCCGTACAACACGCCATTTGAGGGCCGAAAATCGATGCCCACAAGAATTTCACCGCTGTTAAGTCCCGTGATCGTAACTGGGGCGGCGGGGGTCAGTGTTGTCGGCGCTGCGCTATCGAAACGAACGAGTTGTTGCACGCTAGTTGCATCTGGAAGGGTTAGTCCTACGATCGGTACCGCATAAGCGCTCGGAATTGCTGCGATCGCGCCCAACACCCCGGCGCTATAAAGCGCTGCGGAAAGGACGCTGCGACAGCGGTGGCCAAGCGGTGCGCCGGTATTTTCTTGAGATAAGGCAGTCTCAGCCTGTTGCGGGTAATTCATAACGTCGTCTCCTTGATCGAGTTTTTACATCGAGAAACTGGATAGTCGGCGTGGGGAACCGCTCCCTGCGACTGCCAGACTTTACCACTACCGGCGAGTTTGTGTATCGGTTTAAGAAAAAAAAGTTCACTGCTGTTTAGTTGATGATGTTTCCGCGCAACATGCTTCGACGGGGCCTAAGTCAGGGCGCCCGGAGGCTCCCTGACGGTATCGGTTGGCCATCGTTGTCAGAGAGCTTGCGCATTCTGAGCTGCGTTTACTACGCTCTGTCATTCCCCGGACGCGGCCGGAAGGACGCAAGCCGGAGTCCAGGAAGCCGGTCTGGAAAACGGCCCGGATTCCCGCCATATTCCCGCGCTCGGATTGCGGGAGTGACGCTAAGGCCCTGATTTCCCGCGTGCGCGGGAATGACAGGTCTGTTTGCGCCATCCCCGGAGCTTGGCCGATAATACTTCACTTA
>JACDAM010000228.1 GCA_013695435.1 Burkholderiales bacterium
TCCTGCGCGCGCCGCTGCATTTCGGCATTGCCGCGCTGCACGGAATCGAAATCGAGATTTTCGACATTGGCGCCGCTGCCCATGCTCGACGCCGCGCCGCCGCCGAGGCCGATCAACATGCCGGGGCCGCCAAGCTGGATCAGCAGCGCGCCGGGCGCGAATAACGCCTTCCGCGTTTGACTCGCGGCGATGCTGCCGAGGCCGCCGGCCAGCATGATCGGCTTGTGATAACCGCGCCGCTCGCCGGCAACGTCCTGTTCGAAGCTGCGGAAATGACCTGCCAGATTGGGACGGCCGAATTCGTTGTTGAACGACGCGCCGCCGACCGGGCCTTCGAGCATGATCTGCAGCGGAGAAGCGATGCGCGACGGGCGGCCGTAGTCCTCGCCTTCCCACGGCTGGATGAAATCCGGTATGCGTAGATTCGATACCGAAAATCCAGTCAGGCCGGCTTTCGGCCTGGCGCCGCGGCCGGTCGCACCCTCATCGCGAATTTCGCCGCCGGCCCCCGTTGCAGCGCCAGGAAAAGGCGAGATGGCGGTCGGGTGATTATGCGATTCGACTTTCATCAGGATATGCGTCGCTTCGTTTCGGTAGCGGTAAACGTTGTCGTCGCCCGGATGGAAGCACACTGTATCTCCGAAATTTCCGGCCGCATCGCGCTCGATCACCGCCGAATTATCCGAATAGGCGACAACCGTGCCGCGCGGATTTTTGCGGTGCGTATTCTTGATCATCGAAAACAGGGTTTCGCTTTTTCGCTCGCCGTCGATCTCCCAGGCCGCGTTGAAAATCTTGTGGCGGCAGTGCTCGGAATTGGCCTGCGCAAACATCATCAACTCGACATCGGTCGGCGCACGGCCGATGCGCGCAAAGTTTTCCGCGAGATAAACGATTTCGTCTTCGGATAGCGCGAGACCGAGTTCGCTATTGGCGCGGCGCAAAGCTGCGATGCCATCGGGCTCAAGTTCGATAGCCGCGAGCGGCGTCGGCGCGTAGTGCTCGAACAGCTTCGCGACGGCATCGAACGATTCCAGCACGCTCTCGGTCATGCGATCGTGGATTTCGGCAGCGATGATATTTTTTTCGCGCGTGGACATCCTGCCGCCGGTCTTCTGCACGTGGTAAGCGACGCCGCGCTCGAGGCGCTCGATCGCGTCCAGGCCGCAATGGCGCGCAATATCGGTCGCCTTGCTCGACCAAGGCGAAATCGTGCCGGGACGCGGGACGACGAGCAATAGTTCGCCATGCCCACGTACGTCGCCCGCGGCCGGGCCGTACGACAGGATGCTGTCAAGAACGGCGTGTTCGTCTGCCGATAACGGTTGCGCGGCTTGAATGAAATGCCAGAATTCGGCGCGAACAGCAAAAGGTGAATCAGCGACAGGTGAATCGCCGAGCGAAGTGCTGAGCGAATGGCGAAGTTTGTTCAGGCGAAAATCGGAAAGGGCATTGCGCCCGCGCAGCTTGAGCAACTCGCGCATACGGCAGAACGAGGCAGAATCGGGAAGGCCGCAATTATACCCGAAGGCCGGATGCGCTCGCCCTGCCGTCAGACTTTGGTAGTGTCTCAGTTCATATCTGCATGCCTCTGGGACCGTTCGCCCTGAGCTTGTCGAAGGGTGGAACGGCCGTTCATGGTCGACAAGCTCACCTCGAACGGCCTAACTGAGACACTACGCAGGCCCTACGCCACTTCCTTTTGCCTCGGTTAAAATGTGAAATCGCCAATCCCCGACGATCCGTCATGTCCGCACTGCCGCCCGGCGCGCCGATTTACCTGACCGGGACAATTCGGGAAATCGAAAAGCGCGCCAGCGCTGCTTCGCCATCGATATCGCTTATGGAGCTCGCTGGGCGTGCGGCCGCCGAACGCGCCCGCGAGCTGCTCGGACAGGGTAATCAGGGCAACGCAATACTCGTGCTGGCCGGGCCGGGCAATAACGGCGGCGATGCGCTGGTCGCTGCGCGCTGGCTGAAATCGTGGTGGTTCGACGTCAGCGTGGTTTTTTTTGGAAACACGGCAAAAATGACCGGCGATGCGGCGAGCGCGATGCAGGCATTTCAGGTCGGCGGTAATGCGGTGTCGAGCGAGATTCCACCCGGCTGTTTCGACTTGATTATCGACGGCCTGTTCGGCATCGGATTGCGGCGCGAGGTGAGCGGGTTTTATGCAGATATCATAACCCGTGCGAACGCCATAGAGGCGCCGGTCCTCGCGCTCGATATTCCGAGCGGCCTCGATGCGGATACCGGCAGCGTGCCCGGCACAGCGATACGAGCCGACGAAACCATCACCTTCCTTGGTTTGAAACCGGGATTGCTTACCGGCGACGGCCCCGATTACTGCGGCAACGTTCGGCTGGAAACGCTGAACGTCGATGCCCCGGAATTTTGTTCGACGCGAGGACGATTGATCGCGCCATCGTTGTTTTCCGGCGCGCTGTCGTCACGGCCGGTCAACAGCCATAAAGGCTTGTACGGCAACGTCGGCGTAATCGGCGGCGCGTGCGGCATGCTGGGGGCGGCGCTGCTCGCCGGACGCGCAGCCCTGAGGCTCGGCGCCGGTAAGGTTTACCTCGGCGTGCTCGCCGAGCATTTCAGCGTCGATCCGGCGCATCCTGAACTCATGTTCGGCGAGGCGCGTGACGTGCTGGAGCTGGAAGCGTTGACCTGCCTTGTGCTGGGCCCGGGACTTGGGCAATCGGATGAAGCGCACGAATTGCTAGCATCCGCGCTGTCACGCTCGCTGCCGCTGGTGCTCGACGCCGATGCATTGAATCTGATCAGCGCCCTTCAGCCGTTACAAAACACTTTACGCGCGCGCGCTCAATCCGCGATTACCGGAGCAGCCGCGGCGGCGACCATCCTGACGCCCCATCCGGGAGAGGCTGCCCGCCTGCTCGGCTGCTCGACGAGCGATGTGCAGCGCGATCGTCTGAAAGCTGCGCGCGCCATCGCCGATCGGTACAAAAGCCATGTCGTGTTAAAAGGCGCCGGCAGCATTTGTGTCATGCCGGACGAGCGCTGGTATATCAATCCGACAGGCAATCCGGGAATGGCCGCGGGCGGCATGGGCGACGTGCTTTCCGGCATGCTCGGCGCCCTCCTCGCCCGCGCCGGCGCGTCGCCTGACGATGCCTTGCTGTGCGGCGTTTTTGTGCACGGCGCGGCGGCCGATGATCTGGTTTGCGGCGGATCGGGCATAGGCCCGGTCGGGCTGACCGCTTCGGAAGTCGGCGACGCGGCGCGCCACGTATTCAATCGGCTGGCGCGCTCAGCGAATGCAGAATCGCGCACTCGATGTAATAAATACACAGTCGATAAACCATAAGTACAAAAACTGCGCGGCAAAGTCCCGGTTTCCTTTCTCGTTTCACCCCTGCTTCGAGAGTTACCAGTTCCGGCGCGCATTTTGCTGTAGCCATATTTTATCGCCGTGAAACACAACGGCTCAATACCTCTCTGCGCCTCTCGTCCGAAGGATGACGCGCTCAGTGCGGACCCTCGTGTTCGAGAGTGCGACAAAGCGGGGTAGCAAATCGATATCCTGAGATTTCATATAGCGAATGGATGACCCGCTGCACATCGGCGACAACTGGTATACCCCCGCGACTTCTACGCGCGCCGATGGCCGCACACGCGTGCTTAAGCACGACGATACGTTTGCGCTGTTCGATAGCTACGGCGATATCCAGACCATAGGCAGCGGCGAGCATGGCATCTACCATGAAGGCACGCGATTCCTGTCGCGGCTCGAATTGCTGCTGGAGGGCCGCCGTCCACTGCTGCTGAATTCGACGATCAAGAGCGATAACAGTCTGCTCGCTATCGATCTGACCAATCAGGATCTCTACAACGAAGAAAAACTGGTGATTCCGAAAGGCACGGTACACATTTTCCGCGGCGTACTGCTTTGGCAAGGCGTCTGCTACCAGCAATTGCGCCTGACCAATCACAGCCTGCTGGCTATCCATATCGGCCTGAGCTTGCGCTTCGACGCGGATTTCAACGATATCTTCGAGGTTCGCGGCGTGAAACGCGAATCGCGCGGAAGCTTCAGTAAACCAGTGGTCGAAGCAAACGGATTTTCGATGCGCTACAAGGGACTGGATGGCGTTACGCGCCGCACGACCATCAGCGCGCAACCCGCGCCATCGACCACGGCTGAAGGCCGCTTCGATTACAAAATCGATCTGGCATCGCAAGCGGAAATCCATTTGTACAACACGATCCGCTGCGAAATCGGCGATAAAAAGGGCGCGCCCGTCGCTTTTTCGCACGCACTCGATAGCAGCACGCAAAGCCTGAATGCGCCGCTTGAACAAGGTTGCCGCATTATCACGTCCAACCCTCGCTTCAACGACTGGATAGCCCGTTCCAGTTCCGATCTGCGCATACTGGTCACCGAAACCGGACACGGTGCTTATCCCTGCGCCGGCGTTCCCTGGTTCAGCACGCCGTTCGGGCGCGACGGCATTATTACCGCGCTCGAAACGCTATGGTTCGATTCATCGCTCGCGCGCGGCGTACTGTTGTTTCTGGCCGAAAACCAGGCGAGCAAATGCGATCCCGCGCGCGACGCCGAGCCGGGCAAAATCCTGCACAAAATGCGCCGCGGCGAAATGGCCGCGCTCGCCGAAATTCCATTCGGCTGCCATTACGGCAGCGTCGATGCGACGCCGCTTTTCATCCTACTCGCAAGTCAATATTACCGGCGCACGCACGACCGCAAGCTAGTCAAGAAAATCTGGCCGAATATCGTGCGAGCGCTTGACTGGATCGACCAGTACGGCGACAGCGACGGCGACGGTTTCGTCGAATACTCGCGGCACAGCCGTGAAGGCCTGACGCAGCAAGGCTGGAAGGATTCCGACGACGCCATATCGTATCCCGATGGCCGCCTGGTCGAAGGACCGGTCGCGCTGTGTGAAGTACAGGCTTATGTCTATGCGGCAAAACTCGGCGCTGCCGAAATCGCCGAGGAGCTCGGCGAAAAGAAACGCGCGGCCGAACTGCGCGGCGCGGCGCAGGAATTGAAAACTCGTTTCAATAAGGCATTCTGGTCGTCGGAAATCAAGACTTTCGCGCTCGCGCTGGACGGCGAAAAGCGGTCGTGCCCGGTAATTTCCTCGAATGCCGGCTATGCGCTGCTTGCCGGCATCGCTTCCCCCGATCACGCCAGACGCGCAGCGCAAGGCTTGATGAGCGAGGATTGTTTTTCCGGCTGGGGCATACGCACCCTCGGCCGCAGCACCGCGCGGTATAACCCAATGTCATACCATAACGGATCGGTCTGGCCGCACGACACGGCTCTGATTGCCAAAGGCATGGCACGCTACGGCTACGCCGATTTCGTCGATCGCATCTTCTGCGCGCTTTACGACGCCAGTAACCTGGCGGAATCGAACCGCTTGCCGGAGTTGTTTTGCGGCTTTTCGCGGCGCCATGGCGAAGGCCCCGTATGTTATCCCGTCGCGTGCTTGCCGCAAGCCTGGGCAAGCGCCGCGGTTTTTTGTTTGCTCGACGCAAGCCTCGGTGTTTCCTTCACGAGCGAGAGCCCCGGCGTCGCATTCCACGAGCCGCGCTTGCCGGCTTTTCTCGACTCGATCGAAATACGCAAGCTGCAGGTGTACGACGGCTTTGTCGATGTTTGCCTGCACCGTCAAGGCGATCGGCCGTGCAGCGTCAAAATCATGCCGGCCGATCAGCACGTGGAGCACGCAGCACAGCATTGAATCGGCGTTTCCGATGTTTCATGGCCCGCCGCAACAAGAGCAAAGTTGACTGTGCGCGCCGAAAAATTCCTCGCGATGTTCACAACCGTCCACGCGCGCTTTAAACTGATCGCATTAGCTTGAATGGAATCGATGATATGGATGGCGCAGTGGCACGAAATACGGAAGCCGGCAAACACGCAACGCACCCGCTTATGCCGTTGGCATCGTTCGGTGTCGATTCGACTGCCGCCGAACATAAGCCCGATCTCAGAAAAACTGGATCGCATCCCGACCATTGGTACCCTCTCGCCCGCTCGCGCGATTTGAAGCGCGGTAAAGCTATCGGCGCGGTGTTTGCCGGCGAACCGATCGCGCTGGTGCGAACCGAAGGCGGCGAGGTATTCGCAATCGAGGATCGTTGCGCGCACCGGCAGGTGCCGTTGCACCAAGGTGTCGTCAAGGGCGAAACCCTGCAATGCAGCTATCACTGCTGGACCTACGACAAGACCGGCAAGTGCGTGAACGTGCCGTATCTGGACAAGTCGAGATCGCTGCCAAACGGCGTGCGCGGCTACCCGTGCCGCGAAGCCTATGGTCTGATCTTCGTTTATCCGGGCAATCTGGCCAGATTGGCTTCGGCGATTTTTCCGGACGTGCCGTCAGCGCTCGATCCGCATTACAAGACGCGCTATCTCGACCGCGAGGTGCGCTGCCATTATTCGTTCATGCACGAAAATCTGATGGACATGAATCATCAGTTTCTGCACAGGCGCTTGATGGGCGGCATCAGAACGGTGTTTCTCGAACTGCGGCGCGGCGATAACTGGGTCGAATGCGACTACACGTTTGCCCGAGTCGCAGGCAAGCAGCCGATCGGCGAAAAATTCATCGTCGGCAGCGGCAAGAAATCCGCGCAAGGCGGCCGCGATCTGATGACGATACGCACGGGCTATCCTTATCAAAGCCTGAAATTCACCCCCAGGGGCAGCGATCATCCGGCACTCGATCTGTGGAATGTTTATGTGCCGGTGGATCGCCAGCAACGCGCCAACCACACATACGGCCTGATGATGGTGCGCAAACCTTCCCTGCCCGGCGCCATCCACTTGCTGTGGCCCTTCATCATCTGGTTTACCGAAGGAATTTTTGCCGAAGACCGAACCATCGTCGAGCAGGAACAGCGCGCCTTCGATTTGCAAGGCGCCGACTGGAATCAGGAAATCTTTCCCATCATCAAAGAGCTGCGCAACGTGTTGATCACGCAAGGCGTGCCGCTGA
Organism: Burkholderiales bacterium; assembly: GCA_013695435.1. Taxonomy (NCBI): domain Bacteria; kingdom Pseudomonadati; phylum Pseudomonadota; class Betaproteobacteria; order Burkholderiales; species Burkholderiales bacterium. The sequence goes on from JACDAM010000228.1 coordinate 6,999, forward strand.
CTTCCGAGTTCGATCGCGGGATGCTTCCGGCTACCTAGGGATTTGCCTTTGCCAACCTGCCCGCCGATGAGGGACTCCAGGACGCGGCATCAGACGGCTTTGGCCGGCGTGAAATTGACCATCGTGCGGCCGCGCCGGACCGCGTCAGCCTGATTTGACCAGGCTGATCGAGGGATTACGAACTGCGCGGTTTTGCGCTGTATCCGCGGAGCGCTCGCTCTCAGGTGTCGTGCGGCTCCGATATTCCGATAGCCATGTGATCAGGTCGTTCGAAGACAGGGGTTTGCTGATCAGGAAACCTTGCACCAGGTCGCAACGAAGCTGCTTCAGCAAACGCAAATCCTCGTTATTCTCGACACCCTCGGCAACGACTCTGAGCCCCATGTTATGGCCCAGATCGATGGTCGAGCGCACGATCATGGCATCGTCCTTGTCCAGGACCATTCCCATCACGAATGATCTGTCGATTTTCAATTCATCGACCGGCAGCTTTTTCAGGTAAGACAACGACGAATAGCCTTTGCCGAAATCGTCGATAGACAGTTCGAATCCCATGCCGTGCAGCGTTTCCAGCGTCTCCATCGCGCGAGCCGGATCGTCCATGATCGCCCCTTCTGTGATTTCGATCCTGATCCATTGTGGTTCGACGCGGTACAGTTGCATAAGATCGACACACGTTTCCGGCAGTTCGGCGCCGGCAAGGTCGCGTGCGGAAACGTTGACCGATATGCGGATCGGCAGCCGGTTGGCGTGGCACTCGGCAGCTTTTCGAAACGCCTCGGCGAGCACCCAACGCGTGATCGTCTTGATATAGCCGCTCTGTTCGGCGAACGGAATGAACAGGTCCGGCGCAATGTAGCCGCGGTGCGGATGCCGCCAACGGATAAGCGCCTCGACCGATTCGATGGTACCGGTTTGCACATCCAGCTGGGGCTGGTAGCACAGCATCAGTTCGTTAAACTCGACGGCGTGCTTCAAATCGCCGAGCAGCGATAAGCGCTCGGCAGTATGGTCGTCGTCGCGCGGATCATAAACCGCGACGCCGCTGTTGCCGCGTTTGGCCGAATACATCGCGACGTCCGCCCGCTGCAGCAGCGTGCCGGCATCGGCGCCATGTTCGGGGTAGGAAGCGATACCGATACTGCCGCGCACATCGATGGCATGGCCGTTCAGCGTGATCGATGCGTCGAGCGCTTCAAGTAATCGGAGGGCAACGCTGCGCGCGGCTTTGGCGTCGTCGGCGGGCAGCAGGACGGCGAATTCGTCACCGCCAAGCCGCGCCAGGGTGTCGGACTGACGCGTCAATCTTGTCTGAAGGCGGCTCGCAACCTCTTCCAGCAGCAGATCGCCTATATGGTGCCCGAGGGTATCGTTGACTTCCTTGAAATGATCGAGATCCATAATCAGGACGGTTAGCGGCTGCCCGGAGCGTAACGAGCTTCCAAGTGCCTGATGCAATCGATCGTTGAACAAGATGCGGTTCGGAAGCCCGGTCAATGCGTCTTTATAAGCCAGCGTCGATATCCGGTTTTCCCGATCGGCAATGGCCTGTTTCATGTAATTGAATGCGGACGCCAATTTGCCGATTTCGTCCGCTCTGTCCATTTCCGCAACTTGCAGATAATTGCCCTGCTCGATTTCGTTGGCGAGCTTTGCCAGCTGCGTCACCGGGCGGCTGACATTGCGCGCCGTGAAAACGCTGCCCGCAACCGAGATGATCAAGCCGATCAAAGTCAAAGCAAGCAGGTTCGCTTGCAGCGCATCGAACGGGACCAGCGCCTCTTTCAGGGAACGCTGCAAGACCGCGAAAACAGGCTGCTCGCCGATTCCTGGCACCGGCGACACCAGGGTCTGGAATTTTTCGCCATTCAACACTATCGACAGCTTCGAGTCGCCGGTTGCGACGCCGTGCATATTGTCGAGCAACGCAGGCTGCAGCATAGCGGGGAGCGTGGATGCAAACAGCTTCCATTCCTCGCTATCGGTACGACGCAGAAACGAAATCTGCAGCGATGCGAGCTTGCCGAAATCGGCTGCGAGGCGATCGTCGATCGGGAATCCGAGCGCGATCCACGCAGCCGGGACGGTCACCGGGACCAGCACGAATTGATACAGGCGGCCGCCCTTGACGAGAATCATCGAGGCCGAGCCGGTTTTTACCGATTCCGTGAGCAATTCCGGAAAAGGAAAAGGCTGATTGGTCAGTGTCGATTGGTTGCTATCGGCGAGCACAATGTGCTTCGGATTAATCAGCATCATCACCTCCGCACCGACCCGTTCGCGATGTACGTCAAGGGCCAGCGCCAACCGTTTCTGGTTGGCGCTGGAAATCGCCTGGCGGAAACCGTAGTCGTCGGCAAGGATGCTGGTGGCTAGCGCGAGCTGATGCGCGTTTTGCTCCAATACGCGTTGGAATATGCGTTCCCCGACCGCAAGCTCGTGGCGGACGGTCCGGGCGGCGTAGTTTTCGATCGCATGGCTGATGACGCCGAAGCCGGCGACCTGAACGGTCAACAGCAGTGCCCCGAAAAACACGACGATGCGGCTTTGCAGGCTGCGAAATCTCACCGCTCTCTCCCGTTAAGGGTCTGCGAGACGTCGCAGACATGCCCTTTTAGTTTCTTCGTCGCACGCACACTCGACCCGCCGACGACGGTTAACGGAAGCGCAAGCCCTATGCCATCTGTTCAGAAAGCTTCTACGACGAAATCAGCGGTCATTCGGACGACATTTCCAGAGGAGAATACGACGTCATCATGGCTACCCAGGAGGATGGCAAACGCGAAGCTATGCCGACACTTCGCCATTTCGTCCGGGTTTCTAGCAAAAAGGTGGCTTATGCAGATTTCTCTCGCGGATACTCTGCATACTCGCAGGGGGCGATGCCGTCCACAGGCCGTGCGCAAATCGCGATTAAATTATCGGTTCCGGCATAAATTGAACCCATCGCGCCAGCCCAGACCATATTGCCTGTCGGATAGATAACGCTTGTCGTCGCGCTTGCGACCACCGGCGGTGCTGGTGCAGCCGTCGCTGTAACCATCCTTGTAAGCCGGCGGAACATTCACCAAACCTCCAGTAGCAGGCTTTGCCGTTCGCGCAGGGTTCGACCTGGACGGTGGGGCTGGTTCGGATTCGGACTTGGGCCGAGTGTTTGCGCAAGCCGCAATCGACGAGATCATCGCAACGCAAGTCAGTCTCCGGATCATGCTTTTCGTCGCCATGGCTTTCGCTCCTGATGCATGAACGCGAGAGTTGAAAACCCGCTCTCGCAAATTCCATTTTTTGACTTTTATTATAGCTCCCGGAGACAAGTGGATTTGGTCTAAGATCATTAGCGATTCGCCACCCGCCCTGACTAACCAGTCTCCCATCAACGCTCATACTCAATCGTTCCATGGCTCAATACGTTTTCACGATGAATCGGGTCAGCAAGACCGTCCCGCCCAAGCGGCAAATCCTGAAGAATATTTCGCTCAGCTTTATTCCGGGCGCTAAGATCGGCGTGCTCGGTCTGAACGGTTCCGGCAAATCGACCGTGCTCAAAATCATGGCCGGCCTCGACCGCGACATCGAAGGCGAAGCGACGCCGATGCCCGATCTCGATATCGGCTATCTGCCGCAGGAACCGCAACTCGACTCCGAACAGACTGTGCGCGAAGCGGTCGAGACCGGGCTCGATGAAGTTTTCGATGCGCGAAAGAAACTCGATGCCGTCTACGCCGCCTACGCCGACCCCGATGCCGATTTCGAACAGCTCGCCAACGAGCAGGCGCGCCTCGAAGCGATCCTCGAAACGTCCGATGGGCACAACGCCGAGCAGCAACTCGAAATCGCCGCCGACGCGCTGCGTTTGCCGCCGTGGGACGTGAAAATCGGCGTGCTTTCCGGCGGCGAGAAGCGGCGCGTCGCCTTGTGCCGCTTGCTGCTGTCGAAGCCCGACATGCTGCTGCTCGACGAGCCGACCAATCACCTCGATGCCGAAAGCGTCGATTGGCTGGAACAGTTTTTGACGCGCTTTCCCGGCACCGTAGTGGCGGTCACCCACGACCGCTATTTTCTCGACAATGCCGCGCAATGGATCCTCGAACTCGATCGCGGTCATGGCATTCCATGGCAGGGCAATTACAGCTCGTGGCTCGATCAGAAGGAAACGCGGCTGAAGCAGGAGGAATCGACCGAATCGGCGCGCCAGAAAGCGATCAGGCAGGAACTCGAATGGGTGCGGCAAAATCCGAAAGGCCGCCAGGCCAAGAGCAAGGCGCGGCTCGCGCGTTTCGACGAGCTGAGTTCGCAGGAACACCAGAAGCGCAACGAAACCCAGGAAATTTTCATTCCGGTCGCCGAGCGCCTCGGCGATTCGGTCATTGAATTCAGGAACGTCAGCAAAGGTTACGGCGAGCGGCTATTGATCGACAACCTGAGTCTGCAAGTTCCGCCGGGCGCAATCGTCGGGATCATCGGCCCAAACGGCGCGGGTAAGTCTACGCTATTCCGCATAATCACAGGTAAGGAAAAACCAGATAGCGGCGAAATCATCATCGGCCCGACAGTCAGGATTGCGCACGTCGATCAATCGCGCGAGGCGCTCGCCGGAAACAAAACCGTATGGGACGAAATCTCGGGCGGCGCCGATGTGCTGACAGTCGGCCGCTTCGAGACGTCTTCGCGCGCCTATATCGGTCGCTTCAATTTCAAGGGCAGCGATCAGCAGAAAATCGTCGGCAATCTGTCGGGCGGCGAACGCGGCAGGCTGCACCTGGCGAAGACCTTGATCGCGGGCGGCAACGTCCTGCTGCTCGACGAGCCGTCCAACGATCTCGATGTCGAAACCCTGCGCGCGCTCGAAGACGCGCTGCTCGAATTTGCCGGCTCTGTGCTTGTCATCTCGCACGACCGCTGGTTTCTCGATCGCATCGCGACGCACATCCTCGCCTTCGAAGGCGATTCGCAAGCGATCTTTTTCAATGGCAACTACCAGGAATACGAAGCCGACAAGAAAAAGCGTCTGGGCGAGGAAGGCGCGCGACCGAAACGCATACGCTATAAAGCGCTGAAATAAGCCTGCGAACTCTATCGGCGCCGACGTTCGTATGGCGCCCTGCTCCATCCAAATCTCCCCCGGAACGCTAATTGCGAAACTCGTGGTCAAAGCGCGTCTCTGCGGCGCGCTGGGAATTCGTGTTGGGGAAAGGAAAATGGTTAAAAAACATAAAATTGCTACTGCAATATCAGCTGGCGAGCGATCGCCTGGCACGGGCTGCCGCACCATCGGCAGCCCCGAAAAAACGGCAACTGTGTCGGCGGCCGCTACAGGCGGCAAGAACCGTCCGACCTGCCAGCCAACGGCGGAACAAAAATAATAACATGGAATCGAGAGACATTCTCAAGGCCAATCTCGAGATCCTGATGAAACAGTTTCCGGATCTTGGTTCCCAGTCCAAAGTTGCGAATCGCGCGCGCGTCTCGCGCCTGACGATGGGAAAAATCCTGGCTGGCGGAACCACCGTAACGACCGATACGCTCGACAAAATCGCTGCCGCGTTCAGTCTCAAGGCGTGGCACCTGCTGAATCCGGACATGGAAGTTTCGGAAAAAGAACTCAAGTTCTATGAGCAATTGATCCAGAAATTCGACGTGCTCAAGAAGTACGAGTAATCGGATAGCAATGATGCCCACACTTGCTTTGCTAGCCGCAAAGAAGGCGACCGTCAGATCGTTGTCCCACGCGAAATAGGTTGGCCATCATGCCGATACTGTGGCCGCGTATTGTCTGAAAACAGCAGTACACGCCATCGACGCACTCCACCCATTTGCATCTGCCCCCGACGAGCACCGAGTGCGAGCAGTTTTTTAGGGATCGGGCAACCCCGCTCCTCACTCGTTTGTTGATTCGCGTGGTACACGACAGAGCAATCCCGGAATCAGTTTTTCAGCCGACGGACTGCATGCATTTACGCACGCTGGCGCACAGCGCATCCGAAACATCGTCTTTCGTCACATAGTCCGACGCACCCGCGGCGCGCATGGTCAGGATCACACGTTCATCGGCGTGCATCGACAACCCGATGACATGAATGTGCGAATGCGCGGCCTTGATGCGACGCGTCGCTTCGACGCCGTCAAGCTTCGGCATATTGATGTCCATCAGCACGACGTCGGGCTGCAGCTCGGAGGTCAATGACACGGCCTGCAAGCCATCCTGCGCCTCGCCGGCTACCAGCATGTCCGGCTCGTCTTCGAGGATGCCGCGCAGGCCGGCGCGGACCATCGCATGGTCGTCGACGACAAGTACGCGTATCGCCGATCTGGCCGGGGCCGAACGCTCACGAACGACGCTGCCAAGCGGCCTCGGCACGCGCTCTGTTGACTCGGCATCGGACCGCGCTTTGCTGATCGGCACGATAATCGCCACGCGCGTGCCGCGACCGACGCGCGAGTAAACCACGACCTTGCCGCCCAGATACTCGAAGCGTTCCCGGATGCCGAACAGGCCGAAGCCGGCATTCCCGCGCAACGCCGTTGCGTCGAACCCGGCGCCGTCATCTTCGACGCGAACGACCAGCCATGCGCCGCGCCAGCGCGTGCTCGCATCGACGCTTGCGCGGTCGGCGCCGGCGTGCTTGACGACATTGACGAGCAACTCATTGAGCGCCTGAAACAACAGCGCTTTCAGCTCGTCGGCGAGCGCGGGATCGGGCCCGCGCACTTTCACCGCCAGGTCCAGACCATACTGCGCCTTGATGCGCTGCGAGAGCCATGCGAGCGAGCCGGCGAAATCGAGCTGATATAGGGCGGGCGGGCTGAGTTCGGCGGTCAGCGAACGTGAAATCTGGATGCCTTGATCGAAGATTTCCATGACGGGCGAGAAGTCGACATCGGGCGCCCGGTTTTTCAGCGCGCCGAGTTTGAATTTGCCGCTCAAAAGCATTTGCTGCAAATCGTCGTGCAGCATTTGCGCGATGCGGCGGCGTTCCTTTGCTTCGGCTTGCGTCAGTTGCATGGTCAGCGTGCCTAGCTGCGTCGCGCGCCGCTCGAGTTCGTGATGCGCCGTCTGGAGCGCCTGTTCAGCCTGCTTGCGCTCGCTAATGTCGTGCATCGAGACGACCGCGCCCAGCTTGACGCCGCGATCGTCATGAAAAGCCTGCCCGCTCGCGAGCAGCGTGCGCGCCGGGCCGCGCTTGGGCGCAATGACCATTTCCACGTTGCGCACACGCTCGCCGCGCAAGGCGCGAAACAGCGGAATATCCTCGGTCGCCATCCGTGTTTTGCCGTCGGCGCGATACAAGTCGTAATGCTCGGCCCATTGCGCGGCCGGCAACGGCATTGGCGGCAAACCGTGCAAGCTCAGCGTTGCCGGATTGAACAGCGTCAGCGTGCCCGACGCATCACAGGCGACGATGGCGTCCTGGACGTTATCGAGCAGAGCCTGCAGAAATTTATTCGCTTCGGACAATTCCGCCGTGCGTTCGACGACCCTCGCTTCGAGTTGGGCGTGCGCTCTGCGCAGCGTCTCTTCGGCCTGCTTGCGGTCGTCGATGTCGATAGCGACGCCGATCCAGCTCGCGATAGTCCCGCGTTCGTCGCGCAGCGGCAGGCCGCGCGCCAGGTGCCAGCGGAACTGTCCATCGGATGCGCGGCGGAACGGTACCTCGGCTTCAAACTGTTCACCGCTGGCAACCGCCTGCATCCATGTCCTCGACACGCGCGCCACGTGCTCAGGCGCGATCACCTGTGTCCAGCCATCGCCCCCGGAATCGGCCATGGTGAGCCCGCTATATTCGAACCACGACTCATTGCAATAGATGATATGGCCGTCGGGTTGCGCGACCCAGACGATCTGCGGCGAAACTTCGATCAGCGTCCGGTAGCGGGCTTCGCTGTCGCGCAGCGCGGCCGCATAACGAGCGCGCGCGATGGCTTCCGAAGCCAGTCGCGCATATAAATCGGTCAGCCGCACCGCGCGTTCGGATGGACAATACGGCTGCTGCATATAAGTGGCGATCGTGCCGAGCACTTCGCCGTCGTGCGTCAGCAGCGGCGTGCTGTACGCCGACTGGTAGCCACCCAACTCGATCGCCGGCCGATACGGCGCGAAGCGGTCGTCGTTCAGCGCATTTTCGACGACGATGCGGCGACGCTCGGCAACTGCCATGCCGCACCAGCCCGCGCCGACTGCGATGCGCCCAACCATGTCCATGTAGGCATCGCTGAAGCCGAGCCGCGCTGCCGGATACAGCTCCTTTTGCTCCTTGTCGTACAGCATCAGCGTGCCCAGCGCGGCGCCGTGCACACGGCACACGGCTTTGACCACGCTATCCAGCACGGACTTCAGTTCGGTATCGGTCGAAAGCTGAACGCTCATCTCGTGCAGCCGCGTCATGTCATCGAGTTGAGCCGTCAGCTCGGTTTTTGCCGCGGCAAGCGTTTGCTCGGTCTCTTTGCGCTCGCTAATGTTCAAGCTGACGCCGGCGAGATGCGTCGCGCGCCCGGTTTCATCGCGGCGTAATTCGCCTTTGGCGAGCAGCCAGAGCACGCGCCCGTCCGGCGCGATGACCCGGAATTCCACTTCATAGGGCGTTTCGCCGGCAATCGCTTTTTGCGTGGCCGTTTTGACGCGCTCGCGGTCGCCGGGATGAACGAGATCGAAAAATGCAGCCGCTGCGCCGTCCGTGATACCGAGGATGGCTGCGGCGTTTTCGGATTGCGCGGTGACGCCGGTTTCGAGATCCCAGTCCCAGACCATCATGCGCGCAGCCGACAGGCTCAGGTTCAGGCGCGCGTCATTGGCGCGTAGACGCGCGGCGATTTCGCGCTCTCGCTCGAAAGCTGATTCTTTGCCGCGCGCGGCCGATTCGGAGATCTGCCATTGCCTGCGTAACTCGAGCTGCGCAATGACCTGACGCGCAAGGATGGTCAGCGCATCTTTCTGGCGCTCGCTCAATTCGCGCGGAATGCTGTCGAGCACGTACAGCGTACCGAGCGCATGGCCCTCTTCTGTTTCCAGCCTGGCGCCAGCGTAAAAGCGCCACTCAGGTCCGCCGCGGACCAGCGGATTGCACGCGAAGCGCGAGTCTTTCCTAAGATCGGGAACGATCAGCAGATCGTCCTGCAGCAGCGCATAAGCGCAGATCGACGTATCGAGCGGAGTTTCGTGGACACCCAGACCGATCTCGGACTTGAACCACTGCCGGTCTTCGGCGATGAAATTGATGACCGCGATCGGTGTTTCGCAGACGTTGGCGATCAGGCGCGCGATATCGTCGAACGCGGCCTCCGGCGGCGTATCGAGGATGTTGTAGCGGTGCAGCGCGGCGATCCTGCCGGCTTCGTTATCTGGCTTCGGTGGGAGCATTATTTGGATTCACTGCGGCTTTGATTGTCACTCGCTCAATTCCGTCCAGGCTGTATGGTACGCCGGCAATGGCAGTTACCGCTGATCTTGAAAACACCTGACTTTCGGTGTTTGCGGACATGCGGCGACATAGTGGTATTTTAACGCGCTGCCTGCGACAAGAAAAATGCCCGGCAGGAGCGCGTAGTTTTCAAGCAGCCGGTTAAGGTCTGGCCCGGAGTTTGTCCATTTCCTTGCACAGCACAGTTGCGCTTCTGACGACGCGCGGCGTGTGGCGGCTCATGGTGTCCGCATCGAGAACGATGAAGTTATTCTCGGCTGCGGCGCGCAGACTCTTGAAGCGCCGCCATGCGTCGAGGCCATCATCGCCGCCCGGCTCGCCCGACGTGGCGACGATCGCGTCGGGGTCTGCGCCGAGAACCGCTTCGATGCTGATGAATGGCACCAGCAATTTCCGCGCGGCGAAAATGTTGCGGCCTCCACAGAGCCGCATGATGTCGCTGGCCAGATGCTCACCGTTGATAGTCAATAACGGCCGATGCCAAACCTGGAAAAAGAGCGAAAGCGGTCGCCGGTTTTCATAACGCTCGCGCAGGGCCGCAACCTCGCCCACGAACCTTTGCGCGGCCTCCTGCGCCACGGCTTCCGTACCCGCCAATCGCCCAAAGCGAACCAGCGAACTCGCGATATCGTCAAGCGTGCTCACCTTGTTGTAGTAAATCGGAATGCCGAGCGTGCGCAGCTTTGCCATCTGGCTTTCCGCACTGCCGTCCAGCCAGGCAATGATTAGATCGGGCTTATGCGCGACGACGCGTTCAAAATCGAGTAGATTGCTGTCGCCAATCCGTGGTATGCGAGCGGCCTCCTCCGGAAAATCGCTGTAGCGGACGGTGGCGACGATGCGCTCGCCGGCGCCGGCGGCAAACAGCAATTCCGTGATGTGCGGCGTGAGGCTGACGATGCGCGCGACCGGCTGACTGAAGACAAGCACCTGACCGCTGTCGTCGGTGACTTCGATCCGCGCTATTGCCTGCCCGCATGCGCAGATTAACAGCGACGCCGACAGCGCGATCGTCCTCAGTTTGCCCCACGAAACCACGGCGCCGCGCGCGCCTGAGACAAATACAAATCCGCGCACAGTCATTCGAGAACAAAAATCATGCGTGTTCCGACCGCCACCCGGACCAACGGAAAACCGAACGCCGATGATAGCGCCGGCAAATTCATGACCGTTGAAATCGGACCATGATCGACGACGCCGTTACCGCGAAACAGTAACGCGTGCGTCGCAAACCGACCGGCGAGATTCAGATCGTGTATCGAGAATACGATGGCTTTGCCGCCATCCCTGGCAAGCGATGCCAGATGATCGAGCACGGCGATCTGATGACGCAAGTCGAGATGCGCGACCGGCTCGTCGAGCAGCATCAGCGCCGGGTCCTGCGCGATCAATGTTGCGATCGCGACGCGCTGCCGCTCGCCGCCGGACAGCGTGGCAACATCACGGTCCGCCAATTCACCGACGTCCATCACCGTCAGCGCAGCTCGCGCGATATCCCGATCGGCGGCGCACTCCCAAGCCCATCGCGACAAGTGTGGATGCCGGCCCATCATTGTTGTCTCCAGCGCGGTCGTCGCGAATATTTCGGGAAGGTTCTGCGGCAGAAAGCCGCGAACGCGCGCCGCATCCATCGGCTGCCATGCCGCCAGCGGTTTGCCCAGGAGCGAAATCGTCCCGCGATTGCAATCGCGCAGCCCAACCAGAGTCTGCAGCAACAGCGTCTTGCCGGCGCCGTTGGCGCCGAGTATGCACCACAGCTCACCCGCGTTCACGCGCAGCGACAGGCTTGCGATCAACGTGCGCTGCGCGATGCGCAGACAGAAATCGCGGACTTCGAGCAGCGCCGCCGCGCCATCCGCGTTGTTCATCGGCTTGTTCCGTTGCGCATCAAGAGATACAGGAACATCGGTACGCCGATCAGCGCGGTCACGACGCCGACCGGCAGTTGCTGCGGTGCGATCATGGTGCGCGCCGCGGTGTCGGCGAGCAGCAGCAAAGAGCCGCCGGCGAGCACGGACGCCGGCAGAAGGACGCGCTGATCGTTGCCGATGACGAGCCGCAGCGCATGCGGCACGATGAGACCGACGAAGCCGATCGCGCCCGCCGCCGTCACCGCAAGCGCTGTGGCAAGCGATGCGACCAGGTAAATCTGCCGGCGCACGCGCACGACCGGCACGCCGAGACCATGCGCTATCGTTTGTCCCTGCAGCATCACATTCAATTCGCGCGTGAACGGATAGATGACAACGAGCGCAAACACGAGACCGCCGATTGCGAGCGCGCCGGAATCGGCTCCACCTAAATCGCCGATCAGCCAGAACAACATGCCGCGCAGCCTGCCTTCGGGCGCTACAGTCAGGATCAGTGTGATGATCGCCGACCAGCCGGCTGCCAGCACCACGCCCGTCAGCAACAAGCGCGGCGTCGCGTCGGCGGCAGTCGCAACATGCAGCCGGCCGAGATCGCGGCGCGCAAACGCGAATACGAGAATGACGGATAGCGACGCACCGGCGAACGCGCTCAGATTTATCAGCACCGCGTTGAGGCCGGCCATCATCGCCACCAGCGCGGCCGCGGCCGCGCCGCCGGACAAACCGAGAATGTAAGGATCGGCCAAGGGATTACGCAGCAGCACCTGCATCAGCGCACCGGCCAGGGCAAGCAGACCGCCGGTTGCGAAAGCTGCGACTGCGCGCGGCAACCGCAGCCGATGAACAATCTCGGACGCAACGGTGCCGTCGGAACGGAATACCAATTGCAGTACTTCGAGGGTTGGAATGCCCACCGCCCCGGTGGACAGCGCGACCAACATCGCGGCTCCAGCGCAAGCAGCCAACACAAACCAGATTCGAAAAGCGCGCGCCACAGTTAAATCCCTGACTCTCCCTCAAGCCCTGCCCAGCTTGTCATTTCCTGCCCTCGATTAAATCATTCGAGGGCAGGCTCGGGCGGGAATCCAGTTTGTCTCACTCCGATCCTGCGAAGCCACTGGATTTCCGCGTGCGCGGGAATGACGGGCTATGAAAACCATTCGCAGCCTTCCTGGCCCGAAAACAACTGTTCTCAGCGATGTCGTGACATTCAGCGCTGCGGCGTCCAACGCAAACTCACGAACACATTGCTGTCCGGTGTATTGAAATGCTGCGCGAGTTCGTAATCGCGGTCGGTGACGTTGTTCCAACGCACATCGATTTCCCAATCGGTAAAAAGCCTGCGCGCGAGGTACAGATTGAGCAAGGCGTAACCGCCGAGCCGCGTCGCCTGGTCTTCGCTATTGGAATCGAAACGTTCGGAACTCGCGATGACTTCCGCGCCGAATTTCCATGCGCCCAGCGCACGCGATGCCGCAACGCTGCCGTGCCTCCTCGCGCGACGCTGTAGCTGCAATCCGGTGCGTGCATTTTCCGGATCCTGCGCGGTAAATTTCGCGCGCAATCCGGTACCAAGCAGCGTGCCGTTGTAGGAGAATTCGCCGCCCTTAATACGCGCGCTGTCGAGATTCTGCGGCGTGAACGTAGCGAGATCGAAAACGATCAAATCCTCGATGCGATTATCGAACCAGGTCGCCGCGAAGCGCTGCGCGCCGCGCTGATAATCGACGCCGAATTCACGGCTGCGCGATCGCTCCGGTTCCAACTCCGGATTACCGCCGCCGCCGAATATCGGATCAGCCGGGAAATAAAGATCATTGAAAGTCGGCGCATGAAAGGCCGTGCCCGCCGCGGCGCGTACGCGTATAGCGTCAGTCAGGCGATACCCGTATCCGATCGAGCCCGTCGTGCGGCCGCCGAAGTCGGAGTAATCGTCGTGCCGCGCATTCAATTGGACACCATGCTTGCCGTAGTCGCCGCGGTAACCGCCGAAGGCGGAGCGAATGTTGCGCCTGGTCTGGATGAAAATCGTGTCGCCGCTGACATCCTCGCGTCGATATTCGGCTCCCGCGATCAACGATCCGCCTATCACCGCGAACGTATTCTGCCAGTTCGCCTGGTGCTGATCGGTACGGAATTCAGCCGGGAAAGCACCGGTGAATACCGCGTCATCGCGGCCCGTGCCGAGGCGCAGCAGGCTTTGCCAGGATGCCGTGATTCGATTCTGGCTGTAGATCGAGTAGGCGCTCAGGCTTTGCTTGTTTACGTCGCTGGTGGTCGGGCCGTTGTCGAATTCGGTTCTGCCATCGCTGTGAAACGCAGTCAGGCCGATGCTGTTGCCGGCATCGAAGCGGTGCGCGAGTCTGGCCGAAACATTGGTGTTGCGATAGCCATCGCGATCATCGTTGTGCTGGTCGAACGGGATGGTCGACTTGGTCGCATCGAAGCCATCGATTGCGTAATATCCCGCAGCCAAATTGAAGTCCGTGTCTTTTACGTTGCCGCTGAAGGAAGCGGCAGCCCTGCGCGTGTTGTAACTGCCGTATCCTGCCGACGCACTGGATTTCGGTGAACGGTCACCGCTTTTGGTGAAAATCTGAATGACTCCGCCAACCGCATCCGAACCATAAAGACTGCTGAGCGGACCCGAAACGATCTCGATGCGATCGATTTGATCGATCGGCAGATGCTCGAACGCCGTCGTGCCGGCGGTCGCCGAATTGACGCGCAAACCATCGACAAGCACCAGCGTGTGATCGCTGTTCGCCCCACGAATGAACACGCTGCTCGACTGACCGGACCCGCCGCTGCTCGTGATCTCCACGCCGGCCAGGCTTTGCAGCAACTCGGGAAGCGTTTGTTGTCCGCTGCGAACAATGTCTTCGGCATCGATGACCGTGGTCGGCTGCAGCGTGTCCGACAGATTCTGGCGAATGCGTGCCGCGGTTACGACAGTTTCCGGAACCGCCACGACAGGCGTTTCTTGCGCGCGCAGCGGCTGAGTAAGCGTCAGCAATCCGACAAGACCAGCAAGACAGCGTGAAATGAAATCGAGACGAACGAATGGAACACTAGCATAGGCAAACCACATGATGTCGCCCTCCGCAACATTGGTTGTCGATTGCCTGAGGGCCGGTCTCCGGGCTCGTGAGCCGGAATGCCGAAGACATCCCGCAAACCGGCGCCTTCCCGTGCGTTGCACAGTGGCGTCTTGCCGGCCTTGACTCACCTACCGTTGCGAGGGCAGCGTCGGCATTAACTGGGCTTTCACCCGTCGCACCGACTTCCCGTTTCACTCCGCGGGACGGACGTCCGTTGGAGCACCTTCGGGCATTGCTGAAACATGCAAATACAACTGTAACCCGCGCCGTTAAGGCGCCTATCGAAGTGCGAGTCAGGCAGCGACAGCTGTCCGGCGCAGAACCAGAGGCACACTGTAAAACGCTTTGGTAATCGTGGCGTCCCCAACGAGATTCGAACTCGTGTTACCGCTGTGAAAGAGTTCTATTCCGGACCACTGTAAACTTTACTGGACTCTTCAATACATTGATTAGTTGACTTATTGTCCATTTCGGTCTACGATTGTCCATCGCTGTATACGAACATAAATTAAGCACGGATTAAGCACGGGATTTATCGGAGCGATAGAAAATGGCTCGATCACAACGCGATTCCAAGCTCGAAACTCGTACCGCGCGACTCAAGTTGAAAGTCGGACAGCGCTACTTTACCAAAATCGGCGAAGGTCTGGCGCTTGGCTTTCGGCGCACGGGCGAAGGCTATGGCAACTGGCAGGCGCGCATGATGCTGGCGAGCGGTCGCTATGGGTTCCGTGCGCTCGGTCGCGCCGATGACTTCATGGAAGCGAACGGTGAGACGGTGCTGAGTTTCTTTCAGGCGCAACAGAAAGCGCGGGAAGCGGCAACCGCGATAGTGGCTGGCGAGGAACCCGAACCTGCCCTGCCCGTTACAGTCGCCGATGCGACGACGCGCTATCTCGCCTGGTATGCAGAGAACAGAAAGGCGTTGCGCGAAACGACGGCGACCATTGCGGCGCATATTTTGCCGACGTTTGACGAGCGCGCCTTGGCAAGCCTGACGACGGCGGAACTCAAGGCATGGCATCAGAAGCTCGCGGTCAAATCAGCGCGCGTTCGTACCGGCATCGGAGCGAAACAACGGTATCGCGCGAAGCCGGAAAACGACAATCAGAAACGCGCGCGCAAGTCCACGGCGAACCGCATTCTGACCGTGCTGAAAGCGATCCTGAATAAGGCATTCGAAGATGAATTGGCCGCCAGCGATACCGCATGGCGGCGCGTGCGTCCGTTCGAAAATGCCGACGAACCGGTAACGCGGTTTCTGACCGAAGCCGAATGCAAGCGCCTCATCAACGCCAGCCGCGCCGACTTGCGCGCCCTGGTCAAAGGGGCGCTGTTCACCGGCGCGCGCTATTCGGAACTGACCGGGCTTACGGTTGCGCATGTCAACGTCGATAC
>JACDAM010000229.1 GCA_013695435.1 Burkholderiales bacterium
TTTTGGCGTCACCGCGAACTGCACAAAGGCGTTGTATATATCGTGCTGCAGGTCGTTGTTCTCGCGGAATCCGTCGGTCTCGTAATGAAATTGGCCGAGGCTGTATGACACCCGCCCGGCAAGCCCCGACAGCACCGCCTCGTCCCCAAATGTGCCGTTGTTGCCAACAAGTCCCGAGGCCACTAGCTGCGGCCGATTGCGCTCGAACAGCGGATGAAACTCGTTAAATGCGGCTTCTGCCGGTCCCGCGCCGGTAACGATATTGAGGTCGGGCGCGGCGAGTCGCGGCTGGACCGGATTGACATTGAGCGGTTGCAGCAGCTGAGACTGCAGTAATTCGCTCACGCGTGCGATTTCATGACGAGGTGTTCTCGCGAACGCGTCGGATAAAAAGCGATGCGCTGAGTGATTAGCGGGATCGAGGCTTAATGATTTCGAGGCTTCGACAAGAGCGAGCTGGTCGAAACGGAGATCGTCATAAACTCGCGCCAGACTCGTGTCGCGTGTCGCGCGGTCCTGATCGAGCAGCAGCCGCGAGCGGTAGACGGCGCGGTTATCGTTGAGATCGATCGATCTTTCGAGGTCGTCGAGCGCTGCAACCGGCTGGTTGTCGGTCTGCTTGCGGATTGCGTCGTAGAACCACGGTGTCGGATCGCGCGGATCGAGCTGTTTGGCGAGATCGAACTGGGTTCCGGCCAGCCCCTCACGCCGTTCTTCGAAGTAGGCTTTGCCCAGATAACTGCGCAGCAGCGAACTCGCGGGATCGAGGTTGGCGGCGATTTCGATTTCGCGGCGGCCGGCTTCGAGATCGTTTTCGCGTATTCGGGCAAGGCCCAGACCGAGGCGCGGCAACGGGTCGGCCTGATCGAGGGCGATCGCTGTTTCGAATGACGCTTTTGCCGCACGGGTATCGATGCGCGTCAGACTGGCAAAACCAAGCACCGTCTGCGCTCTCGGGAGATTTGGATTCAGGTCCGCTGCGCGTCGCGCCGCCTGCAGGCCTTCGTCGAGTTTGCCGAGCGACATTTCGAGCTCGGCAACGCGCGCCCAGGCGAGCGCGTTTTGCGGCTCCAGATCGACGGCTTTTTTCGTGCTGGCGAGCGCCTGCTCGAGGTCGAAATTCGCCTGCTCCGCATAGGACAGCGCAATCAGCGCGGGCGCGGATTTTTCATCGAATCGAACGGCGCTTCGCGCGAAAATCAGCGCCGCGCCCTTGTCGTTTTGCGCAACGCTGATGATCGCGCGCAACGCGTAGGCTGCGCTGTTGCGCGAATCGAGATTCAAGGCCTGCTGGAGTGCGAGGTTGGCTTCGTCGGCGCGCCCGACCGCCAGCAATAGCCCGGCGCGGTAGGTGTGAAAACGCGGGTCGCCTATCGTCTGGCTGTCGCCGGCTTGCTCGATGCTCGACAACGCCTGCGTGATTCTGCCGGCGCGATAATGCGCGATGGATTCGCGCATCCGCGGCGTCGTTTCCTGCCGGGCAAAAGCTTCGTCGATGAGGTCATCGCCGAGCGGCGGATAATACAGCGCCCACTGCACCGAATCCTCGGGGCGTACAACGATTTGCGCCAGTTTGAACGGCGCCCGATCGAGCGGAATCCTCGCCGATTCCCCGCTAGCCAACAGCAGCGTTCCGCCTTCAGTCGACGCGGATGCAGGCGGCGCTTCGCAGCTCTCCGGGCGCGGGCGCGCCGGCTCGTTACTGGCCGACACATGTCCCTCATAAACGCTGATGGTGTCGTGCGCGTCGGTATGGTTGATCGTGAACTCGGTGCCTTCGACCGCGGCGTTCACAAAAGGCGTGATGATGCGCAGCGATTTTCGCGTGCGCGTCATGAAATGGATCGCGCCCCGGCAGAGTTCGAGCAACGATGGCCTGGCCTCCGCGACGCCGACCAGCGTGACGGTGGTCTGCTGGTCGAGGCGCAGCAGTGTCGCATTGGCAAGCGCGATCGAGCCGCGGCTGTGTTCCTTCACCCGCAGCGTATCGCCGGCGCATAAGGCATCGTCGAGTTTTGCCGGCTGCCACTCGGTTTGCCCGGCGCTGCGCAATTCGATGTTTCCCTGGACGGAGACGATCCTGCCGGCGGCCGGCTCACAGCGCTGGGCGGATTGCGCATGGCTCTCTGCCATAGCACCCAAGGCGGTGACCATCAGCAGACTTCGGCACGCGTTGCGCAATGGCTTCATCATGGCTCAAGGCAATGTCATTTCCCGGCGATACGAACCAGCCCTTCGTTCCATGCATCGACGGGCGGATCGCTGCCGTAGCGCTTGATCAGCTTCAGATAGAAACGTGTCGGGCCATCCTCTGGAAACGCGCGCAGAATTTCGGCGAATCCGGTGCGTGCTGCAAGCCACTGGCGCGCGCGATAGCTTTTCAACGCTTCGGCGAACGCATCACAAAGCCATCGCTGATCGCGGCTGGCTTCCTCGCTACGGCACAGCAACTCGAATATTTCCGAGGTTCTCGATTTACCGGCCAGCAGGAAACTGCCCAGACCGCGCAGCAAAAATCCGTCGACGCCCTCGACCGCCGCTTGCGAGGCCAGCACGCACGTACGCAGCTCTTTATTAAGCCCCTGAATCCGGTGCGCGGTATTCACGATATCGCCGACCGCGCGATATTCATAATGCTCGCCGCCGCCGATGCTGCCCAGCGACATGCTGCCGGCATCGAGCCCGATCCTCGTGCACAGCGCGGCGCGCTCCGAATGACGATTGAACTGACCGACGGCGGCGGCGATATCGAGGGCGGCAACGCAAGCGCGCCGTTTAAGCGCATGGTCCGGCTGCGATGCCGTCCAGATGGCGAGCACGGCATCGCCTTCGACATCGGAGACGATGCCGCCGAGTTGGTGAATCGGGCGAAACACCGTCTGGTAATACTCGTTCATCAGGACGCTGAGCTGCGCCGGATCCATGTCTTCGGCGACGGCGGTAAAGCGCTCGACGTCGGTGGCGAGACAGGTTCCGTAAACGAGCTGCGGCGCCGCAGTGGCAGCCGTCGTGCCGAGTTTTTGCGCGAGCTGATCGACGACGTTTTTCGGCAGGTAGTAGCCGAACGCGCGGCGGATGTTCAGCCGTTCGCGGTCGGCGTGTCTGTACCTGAAAAAACCCGCGGCCGCTAACGCCGCCGGCGCTTGCAGACAGAGCGGAACGAACAAAGGCAGCCAGATGCCGGCAGTGGCGAACTGGTGAACGGCAATCGCGAAATAAATTCCTGTGAACCCGAACACCGAAATCACGGCGAGCGCGATCGGGAAGCTGAGGCAAATCACGCAAACAATCAATCCGAACGCAAAAACGACGGCGAGCAACGTCGGCGCACCAGGTCTGCGCAGCGACAGGTCTTCCGATAGATTGGCAAAAGCCGTCGCGGCGATTTCGACGCCGCTGAGATCGAGACCGCTGGCTTCCGAGAAAACCGTGTAGTAGTTGTCTTTCTGTTCGGGTTGCGTGGATTCGGCGAAACCCACGAACACCGCTTTGCCGTTAAAGTTCGCCGCGCTGTCGGACGATCCGAGCAATGTCAAAGCCTCCGCGTACGGAAGCGTTTCGATGCTGCGCGCCGGGCCGTAATAATTCAAATAGCGCATGTCGCCGTCGTCATAAAGATGAATCAGCGCAGTCAGCGTCCGTCTTGCCGGCGCATCGATGCCGCTGTCCTGCAGCAGGCGCAGCATCTGCTTCGCGATGCGCGGATCGTTCGCGAATAATTCGCGTAACGACGTGGCCAGCCGCAGCACTTCGCCATTGCCGATGCCTCTGTCGGTAATGGTAAAGGCAGGCAATTTCGCTGCCTCGGCCGGGCTGACCCGCTGCAGCAGATCGAGAAATTCAGCGTAGACGGGCGCCGCATAAATCTGAAACGCGATGACCGGAAACACCGGGCGATCATCGCCGCCGCTGTCGACAAAGCTCCAGTAGGCGTTCACGCGCGCGGGCACTTTCGGCAAAGGAAACGGCGCGACCGCGGCAGCGGCGGCGGCGATTTCGGGAACCGGCATCACCAGTTCGTCGATCGCGGCCTCGCCTGGAATGATTTTTCGCTTCAGGTATGCCACCAGCACGACGTTGTCGGCGGCGCGCATCGCATGCGCCAGTTCAATGTCATATTCCGCTTCGCGGCTTTTGTCAAACAGCAGATCGAAGGCGATGACCTTGACGCCGGCGTTCTGCAATTTTTTGATCAGCTTCGCGTGGATGCTGCGCGGCCATTTGCCGGGATCGTTGGCAAAGCCGAGGCGCTCGGAGGATTCGCGATCGATCGCGATGACCATCACCTGTGCGGGCGCAGGCCTCGCGCCCCTGCTCTGGAACAGCCAGCGCAGCGCGAACTCTTCCTCGAGATCGGCGCCGAGCGGCGTCGCACTCAACAACAACCCAAGGAGGCCAGTCAGGACTCCGAGCTTGATGCCCTTGAATATTGCGCCATTGTCCCGCATGCCCGACGGATGCGTGTTTAAAAGTGCCTCGGCGCGATTCTAAAAGTCCGCATCCCGCGCCGTTCTCAAAAC
>JACDAM010000230.1 GCA_013695435.1 Burkholderiales bacterium
TGATCAGCCAAGCATAGCGCGGTACGGTCAGCAGGAATGCGGACCACAAACCGCGCGGCATCTTACTGACTTTCCTGCGATTCGAACGAATCAGAATCAATCCCAAACCGGCGATCAGCAGGCGGTAACGAATAAAAGCGCGGATGATGCCAATACCGCCATCCACCACTGAAATCGGCGTATGCAGTTGATGGACGATAAGAGCGAGTTCGTGGCGTTGCACATCGGCCTCTGCGATCAGCAACTCGCGCCGCAATTGCCATTGAGAGTGTTCGCGGCTCATCAGGCGCTCAAATTAACGTGATCTTTTTTCAGCTCGGCAAGCGTTGCGGCAAACAGCGCCGCGTGCGCTTTCAGCTTGCTGCGAAAAACGATTATCGCGGCGACGCCCGCGGACAAATAAAGAAAAGTCACTACCGCAAGCACCGCAAGCCGGTTGGTATCCCAGAACACGACCACGATAAAGAACGTCAGCAACAGGACTCCGAAGCTCGTGCAGAACATGCCTACCACTGCGTATATCATCAACTCGATGAGACGCTCTTTCTCCTCCTGAATTTCATTGGAGACGAGCTGCAGCCGGTTGTACAGAATCGCAATCCCGGTCCTGCCGAGGTTTCTTACCGAGTGGACGAGCCCCTGAGATTGCAAGCCAGGCGCCTCCATCCTGCGCCTAACGGCGGTTCACCAGCAAGCCGAGCAAGAAACCCAGGCCTCCGGCAACGCTCAACGCCTTCCATGGATTCTCCTGCACGTAACTCTCTGTCGCGCGCGCCGCTTCGGCGCTCCTGTCGCGCAGACGCGTTTCAGCCTCGGCCAGGCGCATCTTGGCGACATCGAGTTTTTCGGCGAACTTGACGCGCGCTTCCGATACCTTCTCATTGGCCTGGTTGGCCGTAGCTTTCAGCAATTCTTCAGCGTCCGCGACGACCACTCTGAAATCCTGTATCAGCTTATCTTTAGAAGTGCCGTAATCGTAAGCGACAACGGGATCCATGTACGACGGTGAGCTTCCGGGAACGACGGTCTTCTCGATATCGATTTCCGTTCTTGCCATGATGTCCTCCTGGGTGCGTGGTATCTACTGGTGGTAAATCTATTGAGGTTAAGCAGGATTATGCGCGTGCAGATCACACACGAACAGGGCAAAGGCGTCACTGGACGACGTCGAGCCCTGCAACGCTATGACATCGGCTTAGCTCGCGTGTTCCCCGCCGACAGGCTGGCGCCTGAATCAGTCGACTCGCTCGGAATAACGCTCGAGCAGCAGGTGCTTTTCGTCTTCGACGCGCTCGGCCAAAGCTTCGGCTTCGTCGCCATCGAGTACTTTCCGGGCCTTCGGAAACATTTCCGTTTCTTCTTCGTCGACATGATGCTCGACGATCTCGCGCAGCACCGTAAGTTTGGCTTCCCATTGATCATCTTCGGTGCCGAGGTCCTGCATTTCGGACATCAGCTGCTTGATGATCTGGTGTTCTTCTATGCCTTCCATAACGACATCATGCGTTTTATCGGCATTCTTGATGGCCGGATAGAATATCGTTTCCTCGATTTCGCCGTGCACCGTCAGCTCACGATTGATTTCGTCAAACAGGCGCTCGCGTTCGTCGGCCTCGTCCTCGTCCGTTTGTTCAAGCTGGTCGAATAGTTCAGAAACGGCTTCGTGGTCTCTTTTCAACAATTCGTAGATATCCATCGGTTCCTCCTGGTATGAGATCGCGAGTCCTGCCAAACGCGAGTGTAGGCGCGAGGCGCGTCACGGGCTAGTCAGCAATAAATATTCCATTTCCCGGCAACGATAGATTCCTTCGATTATCTGCGGAAAAACATAAGCGCCAATAGCGACCATCACAAACAGGGATGTATTATCGTTGTAAATATTGCATCGTTTACTCGTTTTTACAGAGAATAGCCCGTTCCGTGTTCTGCTTCCGTGCGCAATCTATGTCGATGTCATCCGCCGACGGATTTCCAATTCGATGGAATGCTTCTTGCAAAATCTGGGGAAGAAAATAACCATGGATGCCATATGCCCCGCACGATCTGGAAAGGCGCGATCAGTTTCGGTTTGGTCAATATCCCGATCGGTCTCTACACGGCCGAGGTCAAAAAGGGCCTGAGCTTCAGCTTGCTCGATCGTCGCGATCTGGCTCCGGTCGGCTATCAGCGCATCAACAAGGAAACGGGCGAAGAAGTGCCGTGGGAGGAAATCGTCAAAGGCTACGAATACGAGGACGGCGAATACGTCGTGCTCGGCGACGAGGATTTCCGTCAGGCGAATGTCGAAGCGACGGAGACCGTGGACATTCTCGATTTTGTCGACGCTGCGCAAATTCCGGTCGTTTATTTCGAACAACCGTACTATCTGGCGCCCGGTAGAAAGGGCGAGAAGGGCTATGCGCTGCTGCGTGAAACCCTGCGTCAGACGAATAAAGTCGGCATCGCGAATGTCGTGATT
The DNA here is from genome assembly GCA_013695435.1 of Burkholderiales bacterium. Lineage (NCBI taxonomy): Bacteria > Pseudomonadati > Pseudomonadota > Betaproteobacteria > Burkholderiales > Burkholderiales bacterium. The sequence goes on from JACDAM010000230.1 coordinate 2,459, forward strand.
CGCACGCGTCAGCACATCGCTGCATTGATTCCATACGGTAATATGCTCGTGTTGAACCTACTGCGCTTTGCCGACGAATTGCGCGAGCCCGAAGATCTGGAACTTCCCGGAGAAGATCTGGCGAAACTCGGCGTCAGCAAAAAAGAACTCGAAATGGCCGAGCGTCTGGTCGAGGGCATGGAGAACGAATTCGACCCGACGAAGTATCACGACCAGTATCGCGAAGACTTGCTCGCGCTGATCGACAAAAAAATCAAATCCGGGAAAACCGAAACCATCAGCGAGCCCGTCGTGGAAGACGATAAACGCGGCAAGGCCGAGGTCATCGATTTGATGGGGCTGTTGAAACGCAGCCTGGACGAAAAAGCCAGGCCGCGCGCCAAGGCTTCCGCCACCCAGGCGATCGCAAAACGGCCGGCGGTCAAGGCGCGTAAAACGGTGCGCAAAACGGCGGCTAAAGATGCGGCTAAAACGCCGACTCGAAAGCGCGCCTGAGCTTCGAGCGCGCATCACCCTTCGCTGAAGAATCCCTGAACTGAAATGGCTCTCGAGCGCTATTGGGTAAAACGCGATTTCAGCCAGACTCCGGAGCCGCGCGGGGGCGAATCCAGGAAGCGGGCAAACCAGCCCGGCCGCCTCTCGTACGTGATCCAGAAACACGCGGCACGGCGCCTGCATTACGATTTCCGTCTCGAATTGAATGGCGTGTTGTTGAGTTGGGCAGTGCCCAAAGGCCCGAGTCTCGATCCCAAGGAAAAGCGCTTGGCCGTCCACGTCGAAGATCATCCGCTCGAATATGGCGGCTTCGAGGGCATCATTCCACCGAAACAATACGGCTCCGGGACCGTCCTGTTATGGGACCGCGGCGTGTGGCAGCCCGAGGGCAGCGATGTGGTCGCGGATTACCAAAGCGGCAAGCTCAAGTTTCGGCTCGACGGCGAAAAACTGCACGGCCGCTGGACGCTGGTGCGAATGGGCGGACTCGCGAACGCGAACGCCCCGCCCGGCAGGGAAAACTGGCTTCTGATCAAGGAAAACGACGAGACGGCGCAAACCGGCAACGATGCCGAGATCGTCGAAAGGCTGACCGCAAGTGTCGCGAGCGGCCTCAAGATCGAGGAAATCGCCGCAGATCCGCAACGCGTCTGGCATTCCAACAAAGCCGACGCCGGCCCAAAAAAAGCAGCCGCGGCGAAGCAATCAGCGAAGCGAGCGCCCAACAAAGCGCACCCCTCCGTGCAGCGAGAAGACCACGGTTCCGAAGCGCAGGCGGCAGCGCCCAGTTCGACCGCATCGCGTAGTTCGACCCGCGGTTCAATCAGCTCCCAGCGTAGCGCGCTGCCGGCCATGCTGGAGCCGGAACTCGCTACCCGGGTTGACCAACCGCCCGATGGGCCCGGGTGGATTCATGAAATCAAGCTCGACGGCTATCGCATGCTGTGCCGGGTCGAGAACGGAACAGCGGCGCTGTTCACGCGTAACGGCAACGACTGGACGCACCGTTTCCCGACGCTTGCCAAGGCGGCCGGGCAGATACGGGCGGATGCGGCATGGCTGGACGGCGAGATCGCTGTACTGCGCCGCGATGGCACGACGAGTTTTCAGGATTTGCAGAACATTCTGACGCGCGGCTCCGAGGATGGCCTTGTTTATTATCTTTTCGACGCTCTGTACATCGATGGCCGCGACGTGCGCGACCTGCCATTGATCGAGCGCAAGGCGCTCTTGGCGGACATGCTGGCTTCCGGCAAGGGCGCTTTGCGCTACAGCGATCATGTCGCGGAAGCAGGAGCGGCTTTCTTTCGGCAAGCGTGCGAGCATTCGCTGGAGGGCATTGTCTCCAAGCGCGCCGACTCCGTTTATCGAAGCGGCCGCGGCCGCGATTGGCTCAAAGTGAAATGCGCGCGCCGCCAGGAGTTCGTGATCGGCGGTTATACGGATCCGGCGGGTTCGCGCACAGGTTTCGGCGCGTTGCTGCTGGGTCTATACGACGAATCACGCGGCGTTCGGGGCAAAACTCCGGGCGAACTTCGCTACGCGGGCCGCGTCGGCACCGGCTTCGATGAGCAATCGCTGCGCAATCTGCACGCGAGACTGAAGCGCCTCGATCAGAAAAAGCCGGCGTTCAGCAATCCTCCAACCGGCTACGAGGCGCGCGGCGTGCATTGGGTCGCGCCCGAGCTCGTCGCTGAAATCGCTTACGGCGAGACGACCGCTGAAGGCATAGTGCGCCACGCGTCTTTCCAGGGTTTGCGCGAGGATAAGGCAGCATACGAGGTGGTGCGGGAAACTTCCATGCCGGTGCGATCGATGGCCGCAAAAGCATCTTCGAAAAAACCAGCGTCAATCACAAAAACGCCGGTCGGGAACAGCAAAGCGGCAGCCAAAAGCACTGGCGCCAGCGTAGCCGGGGTTCGCCTGACCCATCCCGACCGTGTCCTCTATCCGGAAAATCAGTTGACCAAACTTGGCCTTGCCCAATATTACGAGGCGATGGCGCCGTTGATCCTGCCGCATCTGGCCGGGCGGCCGTTGTCGCTTGTGCGCTGCCCGGATGGAAGTCAAGGCAAGTGTTTTTATCAGAAACATGCGAACGACACGGTGCCGGCAGAGGTCGACCGCGTCGAGATTCCCGAAGACGACGGCAAGGCGATTTACACAATGGCGAATTCGCTGCCCGCCGTGATCGGGCTGGTGCAGATGGGGGTGCTCGAACTGCACACATGGGGATCGAAAAGCGACCGCCTCGATCGCCCGGATCGCATCATCTTCGACCTCGATCCGGACATCGGCCTTGACTGGAAGGACGTGGTCGAAGCCGCGAAACTGCTGCATCTCTGTCTGCAGGATTTGAAACTCGAATCTTTCCTGAAAACGACAGGCGGCAAAGGACTGCACATCGTCGCGCCGATTGCGCGCCGCAATAGCTGGGACGAGGTAAAAGCCTTTTCGAAAGCAGTCGCAGAATATCTGGTGCGCGGCGCGCCTGAAAAATTCACCTCAAAGCTGCCCAAGGCGCAGCGCAAGGGAAAGATTTATATCGATTACCTGCGCAACGGCGAAGGCGCGACCGCCATCGCTGCCTACTCTACCCGCGCCCGCCCGGGCGCGCCGATTTCGGCGCCGCTGCACTGGAGCGAGCTCGGAAAATTCCGTTCCGACGAATTCGATGTGCAGAACATCGGCGCGCGCTTGGGCAAGCTCAAGGCCGATCCGTGGCAGGGCTACGACGATGTGCAACAAGCGTTGAGCAAAGCCATGTGGCGGCAGTTGGGTGTCAAATGACACCGCAATCATTCGCGCAGTCATCTGCCGCGCAGTCATAGTGAACTCGCGCATCGGGATCGCTTCCCGGCGCGACCAGCGCGGTTCACGCGCCGGCATTCGGATCAGGGCAGTCCGCCCGGCTTCGCGCTATTCACCCATCTGCAGCAACAGCCCGCGCTTGCGCGCTACGCGAAATGCGGCCAGAAAAATCGCGACACCGGCGGCAAGATAAACGGCGTTCAAGGCAAGCGCATGGATCAGAAGATCGCCGCGAAACGCGCGCTCCGACAGCACGCTGCGCATGCCTTCGAAGACGTAGCTGCTCGGCAGCGCATTCGCAACCGGCTGCAGCCACGACGGCAGCACGCTGATCGGGTAATAGACGCCGGAAAGGGGCGCAAAGGCGAAAATAATCGCCCACGCGAGGTTCTCGGCGCCCAGCCCCCAGCGCAATACCATCGCCGACACCATCAGCCCGATCGCCCAGCCCATGATCATCAGATTGGTAAAAAAAGCAATCAGCGACAATCCCATCTCGAAAACCGAGTAATCGAACAGAACGATGGCGAGGATCGCCGCGCCGCCTACGCCGATCAGGGTGCGCAGGAACGAGATCGCCAGCTTGGCGACGACGAGCTCGTAAGGGCGCAGCGGGCTGACGAATAAATGGCCGAGATTGCGCGAGTACATTTCCTCGAAGAACGTCAGGGAAACGCCAAGCTGGCTGCGAAACAGGATGTCCCAAAGCAGCACCGCGGCGATCAGCAAACCGGGCGCCTGCGCGATTGCGCTGCTCATCGGCGCCATGAATTGCGCGATGAACGCCCATAGAATCATCTGCACCGACGGGTAATAGGCGAGCTCAAGCAGGCGCGGCCACGATTTCCGCATCAGGTAGACATGGCGCAGCACCATGGCAAGAATGCGTTGCGTGGAAAACGGCGAGGGCGGGCGGCGCAAGGGGCGTTCGGCGGCCTGGATCGGGCGCATCAGGAGTCGGGTATGTGCATTTTTTCCCGCACCGCAAGGCGCGGTCTTTCAGTCCTGTACGTCGATCGCGGCCGGCGCCTCATCGCGCGCTTGCCGGGCGATCGCGAGGAACACCTGTTCGAGATCGGCGCGCCCATAACGCGCGATGAGCGCGGCCGGTGTGCCGCTGTCGACGATGCGGCCGGCTCGCAGCATGATCACGTCGTCGCACATGCGCTCGACCTCGGGCATATTGTGGGATGCCAACAGCAGGGTTGCGCCGGTTCGCTTCTGGTAATCGATCAGGAAACCGCGCACGCGATCGCCGGCGTCGGGGTCGAGCGAAGCCGTAGGTTCGTCGAGCAGCAGCAGTTCGGGTTCGTTGAGCAGCGATTTTGCGACCGAGACGCGGGTTTTCTGGCCGGCCGACAAGGTGCCATAGGCGCGATCCAGGAATTCCTCGAACTCGAGTTCGCTCGCCAGCTTCGCAATTCGCGCTTTGATGCCGACCACGCCATACAGGCGGGCATAGACAGCGAGGTTTTCGGCGACGGTCAGCCGCTTCGGCAAATCGACATAGGGCGAAGTGAAATTCATGCGCGGCAACACGCGATAGCGATGGCGCAGCATGTCCTCTTCCAGGATCGTGATGCTGCCTGAACTGGGCAACAGCAGACCGAGCAGCATGGCAAGCGTTGTCGTTTTACCGGCGCCGTTGCCGCCGAGCAGTGCGCAGGTAATGCCGCGGCGTATCGAGAAACTGATCGCGTCGACTGCCAAAGTGGCGTCGTAGCGCTTGCTTAGCTTGGCGACTTCGATAGCGTTCAAACTCATGGCGCTGGAAGTTTCGCATACTCTGCTCGCTGAATGCGAAAGCATCGGCGGCAATGCTTCGATGCCCTGTCGTACTCGAAGCGCGAGCGCAGGCGACGATCCAGTCGCACCGAACGCTCATGCCGCTTCGCCCGGCTCGGCAATGTCGCAGGCGCAGCATGGGTTTTCGAACTGGCAGTTGTAGATGATTGGAGAAAAAGAGATTTATAATTAATATCTTTGTAACCTCTTTGTAGCCTTGACGTTTAGGCTGTACCGCAAACGATAATCCGCGTCTCGGCTCTGGTGCGATTCATAGCAATTGGCCAGCAGCCGCAGAAGGAAGTTTGCTCGAAATAATTCGAAAAATCATTGGAGGATTACTATGCCAACGCTTGAATTCAGAAGAATCGCAAGGGCGCTAATAGCAATCCTTGGCGCTTTCCCGGCCATCGTCTTTGCCGAGGGAATCTGGTCGATCGACGTGGGAACGGAACCTTCATTCGTCGAAGTCAACGATCGAGATCAGACGTGGTGGACGAATCGGATACAGGCGACGTACCGGGATTCCGCCGTCGGCGGTGTGTTCGTCGCGGCCGAGAGCCAAACACGAGAAAGCGTGACCGATCCGCTATTTAGCGCCGGTGGCTACCGACGGCTCGGGGACTGGACGCTGATAGGCCAGACGGGCGGCAGCATCGACCCCGACTTCGTTTCGCAGTTCTTCATCGAACCCCAGATCAGCCGCCGGCTCTTCGGCACATTCGTGGGGCAGGCAGGCTACCTGTATCGCGAATTTCCACAGTCTCACATTCATGTGGGGTCACTGTCGGGCATCCAGTATTTCAAGAAGGGCGAGGTTGAGCTCAGAACGGCCTACGGTAAAAGCCTGCCTCTCGACCGGCCGATCCGGGTATGGACCTTGAGAGGACTTTGGGACGACGGTTCCGCCTGGGCTTATGGCGGGACCGCGGCGTTTGGCGACAATCTTTTCGATGCGGTGAACGTTCCGGGCGCTGCCGGAAACCGCGGCTGGGCGGTGAATATCAATACACGGTATCGCTTCGATGATCGCAACAGCGTCCGTCTCGATCTTACCAGCGGCCGCGAGGAGCCGGCTTTTCGCCAGCACACGCTGGGCCTATCGTACCGGAGATCTTTTTGAACCACCTTGGAGCCTTCTTTTTCCTGTTTCTTTTTACTTTTTTCCTGTGGTTCGGGCTGTCGGCATATGTCGTTCTCAATCGTCTTTTATACGATTTTCGACTGCGCTCCCTGCAAGAGGCCCAAACTCGAATTACCGATCCAACCCCGGCACTCCCGGCCGGACAAGGAACCCGCAAAGTTCACGGCATACTTGGGCGTCTTTCACGCCCGGTGATCTATCGTGTTTCGGCGGATGTCTCCCAACCGCCGTGGGTATCCGAGGCACTGTGCGCGCAAATCCTGTCGAGATGGGGGATGCCCCAGGTGCTGGAAGAAGCATCCGGGCATAATCACCGCCCCGACCGCTGGCAGCGTGTTTCCGCGCTTAGTGTTTTGACCAGAATCCGGAGCCCTCAAATCCACGAACTTCTCCGCCAATCCCTGACCGAAAGGGATGCGGATATTGCTGCGGCCGCAGTCGTCCTGCTGGGAAGATTGCAGGATAGGCGAGCCGCTGAAATACTCATTCTCGCCCTTTGTCAGGGCCGGTACTCGCGCTCGCGTATTGCGACACAACTCGATCATTTCACGATTTCTCTCTTGGATCTCCTGGTCCCCCTCCTCGTCGACTCGTCCCCTCAGGTGCGCTACTGGGCTGTTTCCCTTTTGTCTCGATACCGCAAAATCGGCTACCTGGGCACTTTAATCGCACTTTTGGCCGATGACCCGGATGCCGGTGTACGCGAGGCTGTCGCACAGACACTGGGAACAATCGGCGGCCCGCCAGCCCCCCCTGCTTTGTTGAAGTTGCTTGGCGACAGCTCCGGTGTTGTGCGTGCGCACGCCGCACGGGCGCTCGGTCAGCTTGGGCGAACCGATTTCGCGAGTTCGATCACGCGTTTGCTTGCGGATCGTGACTGGGCGGTCCGCCTGGCTGCAAGGGAATCACTAGTTGCATTGGGGCCGGCGGCCCGTCGCGCCGTCACCGCGGAGCTCAACTCTCCCGATACCTTTGCCAGAGATAGCGCTGCCGAGGTGCTATTGAAGCTGCCATCCTCAAGAACGCGAAAACCAGTCAAGGGTTCGCGGAGGCAAAATCGTCAGCCTGAGGTCAAAGACACCGTTGCGAAATCCGCATCCAATTTCCCAGGCCCTAAACACCAATGAGCGCTTCCAGCTTGCTGTCATCATTCGTCGAGATCACGTTTTTCGTGTGCCTGATCTATATGCTGGCGCTATGCACCTTCGTGATCGTGCTGCTGGTCTACTCTACGGTTGAAAGCCGCTACCGGCGCCGGCAGCAAGAGGTCGAGGACTACGATGGCTTCCGCAAATCACGATATACGATTCCTGTAAGCATCGTCGCATCTGCCTACAATGAAGAGGTCATGATCCTCGCATCGGTCGCCTCGCTGTTGCGCCAGAACTATCCCGAGTTCGAGCTTATCCTGGTCGATGACGGTTCGACCGACACCACGCTTTCATTGCTGCAGCGCGAATACGATCTTCAGCCGGGGGAGTATTTCTATCGCGATATCGTCCCGTGCAAGCCAATCCGGGCTATTTTCAGAAGCCGGAGGGATCCGCGGCTTATCGTCGTGCATAAAGAAAACGGCGGCAGAAGAGCGGACGCGATGAACTGTGGGCTTAATTTTGCCCGATATCCGTATTTCTGCTCGGTCGACACTGACACGATCTATATGCCCGATGCGCTTCTTAAATCGATGTCGCTCGTCGCCAAGAACCCCTCCGAAGTCGTGGGAGTAACCAGCCTGTTTGGCGTCAGCCTGGAACCGGAGGCCGAGGGCCACGCTGAAAATGGGAGGCTGGATCGACATCTGCTCAGCAACTTTCAACATATCGACCTGATGCGCTCGTTCGTCGCCAACCGTCTCGCCTGGAGCCGCCTTGGCAGCATGCTTTGCACCTCAGGGGCATTCGCTATCTGGCGCTGGGACGTAATCATCGAGCTGGGAGGATACGACAACCGTTTCAGCTGCGAGGACATCGAGTTGACCTTCCGCATCCACGAAAAATTTCGCCGGGAGCGGCGGCCCTACCAAATCTTGTCGCTTCCTGAGATGGTTGCGCGAACCGAGGCGCCACACAGGACGTCGGAGTTGGTGCGTCAGAGGAGCCGATGGCAAAAAGGCATGCTCGAAACAGTTTGGCAGTATCGCTATTTATTCTTTCGGCCGCGCTATGGTGCAGTTGGCATGATCGGCGTCCCGTATTACGTCTTCTTCGAAGCCTTCGCTCCGCTGATGCAGGCCTTGTCCTTCGCCTCGCTCGGGTTCGCGGTCTGGGTGCAGCTCTACGACTGGCCGCTTTACCTTGTCATGATGGAAATCGTCATTTTCGCCGGCGCCATCCCGACAACCGTCGCCATATCCCTGCACGACGCGGCCTACCGCGATTACAGTTTGCGCGACATTGTCCGCATGCTTCTGTTGGGCCCGCTCGATCTGTTTTTGTACAGACCGATCATCATCTACGCCGGCTTGCGTGGAACCTGGCAGTTCCTGCGCGGAGATCGAGCGTGGGACAAATTCGAACGCAATGTCAGACTTGCAAGCGGCAGGAAAGCAGCCCTTCCAGGATAAACCGGTGGACGAAAGACAGGGATTTCAGCGAGGCGTCGCAACGCAGGTGCGTCGCAACCCGGGTAAACGAGGCAAGGACTTAGCAGACCAAACGCGAACGGCGCGAGGAGAGAAACTTTATTTTCAGCGGATGTTGTCTGAGAGCCGCGAGCATGCCGCGCCAGCCGATCGTCGCGCCGACAAAGCGTTTCGCCCGATCGGCATAGGCGCCGCGCAAGGCGGCGACGCCGCCCTTGGCAAAAAGTTCGAGGTTGACCGCGCTGCCGATCAGCCCGATGTGTGTCAACGCCTGCGGAAAATTGCCGAGGAACCCGCCGCTTTCGTCCATCTGCTCGGAATACAGGCCGACATCATTGGCGCGCGCAAGCAGCGCTTCGAATAGTTTTTTCGCATCGTCCGGCCGGTTTGCGAACAGCAGCGCATCGACGAGCCAAAAACTGCATGCGAGAAACGGCGCTTATTCCCCTTCGAGTCCGTCCTCGCCCGCATAGCGCCAGACGAATTCGCCTCTGCGCAATTCGCTCTCGACCGCTTCGAGCGTGCGCCGCAGAACGCGTTCGTCGGCCGGAAACCCCATGGCGGGTAGCAGCAGCAGCGAGGCGTCGGACGCGTCTCCGGAAAACGATTGACAAAAATGATCGCCGGCAGCACCTCGTCCCCTGGCCACAGTTTCGTTCAGGATGCGGTCGCACAGGCGACCCAGCCATCCTGTTCGCCGAACAGCCGGATCGCGCGATCGACCGCCGCCCAGCAGGTCGCTTTGGAATGCACGAAATGCCGGGGCTCCGCGCGCATTTCCCAGATTCCCTGATCGGGTTCGGCCCAGCACTGTTCGAGAAACTCCATCAACGCGCCGAACATTTTTGTTTCCTTGTCCGCGATCTTGCCGCCCAGCGTCTTGTAGGTCAGCACACCTTCCATGACGTGCATAGAGATCGGTTTGACGCTGGTCGTGAGCGCCGTTGCCACAGCGCACCGGGCGAGAACGCGCATAACCATCGAGGTGATTAAGAAGCTGCTCCTGGATGTTTTTTTCGTGATGAACGCCGTAAAGGACTTGCAGATCGGAAAACGATTCGGAAGACGCGGCGTTAATGAAGTTGTAGAACTGCGTTGCCTCGCTCGCATAGCCCAATCCGGCGAGCGCATACAGCATCAGGCTGGCGTCGCGGATCCAGCAATAGCGGTAATCCCAGTTGCGCTCGCCGCCGAGTTGTTCGGGTAGCGATGTGGTCAGCGCGGCGACGGTCGCGCCGGTCGGCGCGTAAGTCAAAAGTTTGATCGCCAGCGCACTGCGTTTGACAGCTTCCGCGTAAGGCCCGTCGTAACGGCAGTACCAGATCCACTCGCGCCAGAAGGCGATGGTAATCGTCAACAGTTCATCGATGCGCTCGCGCGTGACCGCAGCCGGTTTTGCCGCGACGGCGATGAACCGCACTTCGCCGGCGCATACCGCAAACATTGCCCGGGCGCGCTCGCCGGCGATTGCGAACGGCATGTCGGAATAGAGCGTGGGCCCGTCCTCGGCCAAAATCGCGCCCTCGATTTTTGACAGTTGCGCGCGATGTCTCGCGAATGCAACGCTCGGTCGATAGATGCTTTCGATCACGACCTCGCCTTGCAATCCCTCGACTTTGCGGACCAGCCAATTCGGCGCGTTCAGGCTGACGTAATCGTGCGGCCGCGCGTCGGCGGTGCGCCCGACAGGCATGAAGTCGGTTACGGCGATGCGCCCGGACGCCGGGTGGAATTCAGTGCGCAGGACATTGGCGCCGTCGAGATAAGCGCGCGTCGTTTTGAAATTGACCCGCGGTTTCAGCGATAGAAAACCGCCTTTGTCATCATCGAGCAAACGGCAGAAAACCGGATCGCAATCGAAGCGTTGCAGACAGCACCAATCGATGCGGCCTTCGGAAGATACCAGCGTGCCACCGTGACAATCGCCGATCGCCGCGTAGTCCGCGATGGGCAGGTAGTCGCCGCGGTTTTCATCTTTTTTCTCAGCCATTGTCGCGGAAGGCTGGATAAAGGCTCATCGCGCCATCGACGAATAGCGTGGTTCCGGTGACATAATCCGATTCGTCGGAGGCAAGCCAGATCGCCGCCTTGGCGACATCGCCGGTTTCGCCGAGGCGGCCATAAGGGATCAACTGCAAAAGCTTTTGCTCGGCCTCCGGCGTCTCCCAGGCTTCGCGATTGATCTCGGTCTTGATGGCCCCAGGGGCAATAGCATTCACCCGAATTTTATCAGCGGCGACCTCTTGCGCGACGCTACGCATCATCTGCTCAATGCCGCCTTTCGAAGCGGCGTAATTCACGTGCCCCGCCCAGGGAATCAACTGATGCACCGAACTCATGCAAATGATCTTGCCGCGCGCCATCGCTCCGCGCAGCGGGCTTTGCGCGCGAAAGCGGCGTATCGCTTCGCGCACACAAAGGAACTGGCCGGTCAGGTTGGTTTCGATAACCGTGTTCCAGTCAGCTATCGACATGGTCGCCAGCGGCGCATCCTTTTGCACGCCGGCATTGGCGACCAGGATATCGATTCTGCCGAACGCGGCGACGAAATCGTCGAACATCGCGATAACCTCAATCTCGCGCGCGACATCGGCTCGCAGTGCCATTGCCTCGCCACCCTGTTCTTGAATCGCGCTGACGATTTTCTGCGCGGGCGCAAGCTTGCCGCGATGATTGACGCCGACTGCGGCGCCGGCAGCGGCAAGCGTCTGGGCAATGGCAGCGCCGATGCCCGAATTGGCGCCGGTAACGATGGCTTTCTGGCCGGCGAGTGGATGGATGTTTGCAAAAGACATAGCTTTTTTCCGAATGTTTCGCGGATTATGGTTCAGGCGGTGGCTATGGAGCCGCCGTCGACGCGCAGGTTGCTACCCAGGATGAAACTCGCTTGTTCGGACGCGAGAAAGACGACTGCCGCGGCGACTTCACTGGGCTTGCCCGGAC
>JACDAM010000231.1 GCA_013695435.1 Burkholderiales bacterium
ACGACGACTGTAAATTATTTCGACAGTCGCGTACCGCGAATCGTGTCGCCTTTACCGCAGACGCGGTCGACTTCCTGCGTTTTCTGTGATGTAAGCTTTAATTGCTTGGCAAGCCGACAAAAACGAAACGCGTGCAAGGCTTTGTTCGCCTAGCGTGCGTTACTTCCATTGTCATGCCGTCGTTCTGCAAACGCAATACCGGGGCGCTTTCGCGGGCATGGTGTTTTGCCAGCGCAACGTATTAAGGCGGCGCCCGCCCTACTGCGGGCTGTCGTTCAACGCCGAAGCCAGCGTGGTCCAGGCGAGCGCCGCGCATTCGACTCGCGAAGGGAAATCTCGCACCGCATTCAGCACGGCTAGATGGCTGGCAAGGAGGCTTGAGCCGGCCTCCGCGTCGATCTGGTCGGGCTCGCCGATCTGGTCGGCACCGGACAGGCGCGCCAGCGCGTTGAGCAGCATGGCGATCGAACCCAGCGCTTCATCGCGGGATTTGCCTTTTACGTGCTCGGTCATGATGGATGCGGAAGCCATCGAAATGCCGCAGCAACTGCATTGGAAACCGGCATCCTCTATGCGGCTGTCATGGAGGCGCAAATAAACGGTCAAGGTGTCGCCGCAGAGCGGATTGAAGCCTTCGACGCGGCGATCGGCGTTAGCGATCTGGCGATAGTTACGCGCATTTTTGATGTGATCCATGATCACATCGTCGTAGAGTTTGTTGAGTTTTGCCATTGTCGGGAATGCTGCGGGTGCAATGTCCGGCGAACCGGCGCAGGATGATGCTGCTGCGCCGATCGGCTGTTGCTTATGCAGTGCCGGACGCCATCTTGCCGAGCGTGGACAGATCGTAACCGCCCAATTCCTTTGCCGCTTCGCGCAAACGGGAATCACCAAGCAGCGTCAGAAAACGTTGAAAGAGCTGACGGAAAAACACATCCCGCGGCAGGACGAGATCAAAAAATTCCCAGCCGAGCGGCAGAAAACCCAGGCCGAATTCGCTCGCCGCGCTGGCTGCCCCTGGCGCGCAATCGGCCTTGCCTTGCGCGATCATCGAGGCTGCATGGCGCTCGGACAGGGCGATCCCGACCACGGCGATGTCATCACTATTCAAGTACCGATCGCGCAGCACGCACTGCAGGTAATGCTGCGATCCCGAGCCCGCTTGACGCATTGCCCAGCGCAGCGGCATCAGAGCGCGCAGATCCGTCCTCTCCTTGTGCCGGGGCGACACGATGATGCCCTGCAGCCGTTTCGCCATGTGCACGATAGCCCAGGTTTCGTGTCCAGGGTAGCGTCCCAACAGCCGCTTGTGCTGTTCGCCGCTGTCATCGGCCGCGCCCCAATGAACGGCGCAGACATTGGCGCGTTTCCTGACCAGCAGTTCGAGTCCACCCAGTGTGCCGGTGGGCGAAAACGAAACGAGCGCTGCGTCGCCGAGATCGGCGGCGAGCGCGGCGACCGCTGCGGTAAGCAGCGGATCGTCGCTGCCGGTGAGGATCAGCCGGTCGGTCAGGACGCCGCCGCGTGCGGATTCGAGCAGCCACTGATCAAGCAGGGTTTTCGGAAACAACCATTTGCCGGTAGCGTTGGTCGCCGGAATCGCGCCATCCTTGATCAGCGCATAAATGGTTTTCTCATTGAGCTGCAAATACTCGGCCGCCTGCCGCACCGTTAGGTAATCCGGCACGGGTCGCGCATGTTTGGGCAAATCGTTGGTCACGACCGGTTGCACTCGACGCGGCGCAATTCGTCTTCGGTATTGATGTTGCTGAAGCTTTCCGGCTCGTCATCGAAAGACACTTCGACGACTTTCAGGCTCGCGTACCAGGCATCGATTTTCCGTCCGCCATCGCCCAGAAAAGCGCGCAGATGCGCGTGCAGTTCACGCCGGCACAAACAAAAAACCGGATGCGGCTGATCGCCGGTTTTGGCGACGGCGAGTTGCGCATTGTGCGCTGTCAACGCGCCCCGCAAATTCTTGACCAGGTGTTCCGGCAGAAACGGCGAATCGCACGGGACGCTCGCAATCAGCTCATGCCGCGCCCGCGCCAGGCCACGTTCGAGGCCGGCCAGCGGCCCGGCGAATCCGCCGATTTCATCGCTGATAACGGCATGACCGAAGCGCGCGTATTGCTCGTGGTTTTGATTGGCGTTGATCAGGATTTCATCGACTTGCGGCGCGAACCTTTCCAGCACCCAGGCGACCATCGGCTTTCCCCGCAGCACGCGCAAGCCTTTGTCGACGCCGCCCATGCGCCGGCCCTGGCCGCCGGCGAGTATCAGACCGGTGATCCCGCTTACCGATCCGGCGCCGGTGCGGTCAGCGCGTAAAGCGTTCATGCCCGGTAAACAGCAGGTAATGTTTGCCCTGCGCGCGGCCTATCATAGTCAGGCCGATCTGCAGCGCGATTTCATAACCCATCTGCGTCAGGCCCGAGCGCGATATCAATATGGGTATGCCCATTTGCGCGGTTTTGATGACCATCTCGGAAGTGAGCCGGCCGGTGGTGTAGAAAGTTTTGTCCGCGCCGTCGATATCCTCCAGCCACATGCGGCCGGCGATCGCATCGACCGCGTTGTGGCGGCCGACATCTTCGATGAACATCAGGATATCGCTGCCATGCGCCAGCGCGCAGCCGTGCACGGCGCCGGCCTGCTTATAGATGGTTTCCGAGCGCCGCACGTTGTCGAGCAGGCCGTAGAGTGTGGCCTGGGAAAGTTGCGCTTGCAGCGGCAAGCGGATTTCGCCGATGTTATCCATCAGTTCGCCGAACACGGTGCCTTGTCCGCAGCCGGTCGTGACCGTGCGTTTTTCCATGCGCGCGTCGAGATCGGCCAGGCCGTTTCGCGTCGTCACCGCGACTGCGTTGACTTCCCAATCGACCTGCACGGCGGCGATTTCCTCGATTGAAGAAACGAGCCGCTGATTGCGCAAATAACCGATGGCAAGCGCTTCCGGCGCGCCGCCCAGAGTCATCAGGGTGACGATTTCGCGCTTGTCGATGTACAAGGTCAGCGGATTTTCGCCGGCAATCTCGGTCGGAACGATTTCACCGCGCTCGTTGTGAGCCTCGACGGTGAAAGTCAGCGGGCGCGCAGCCTGGGTCAGGAGCGGGCGGTATGGCGCATTCACCGAAAAAAGATCAGAAATCAAGAAGGACTTTGGGTGTTGAAAAACGTAACGAGCGCAAACAGGCGCGGTCAGGCTAAGGCGCGAGGATCGAACGAAGCGGAATCACCGGGCATTCCGAAAACCTGGGCAGTTTTGGCAGGCGGGTTATAACGCCCCGGGTTACAACGCCGTTTTACCCCCCGGTCATCGACATGAAGCGGATGACCTTCGGCGTCGGCAGGTAAACGTTGAAATCGTGGCCTTTGGGCTTGATGCCCATCGAATCGACGATCGCCTGTTTGAGCGCGGTATCGTCATCGGCAAAGCGGCGCAGCGACGGCATCAAATCGAGCATGTCGTTCTGCCCCAGGCACGGAAACAACTCGCCGCGGCAGGTGATGCGAACGCGATTGCAGCTATCGCAGAAATTATGCGAGTGTGGGGAGATGAAGCCGACGCGCGTGCGCGTGCCGGGAATGCGCCAGTAACGCGCCGGGCCGCCGCTGGATTCGGCGCTGGCGTGCATCTCGAAGCGCTGCTTGAGCTGAGCCAGCGCAGCGTCCGAGCTGTAGTAGGTGTTGGCGCGCGCGTGATCGACTTCGCCCAGCGGCATTTCTTCGATGAACGAAATGTCGATTTCGTTATTGATCGCGAATTGCACCAGATCGGGGAGTTCGCCATCGTTGGCGCCGCGCATCATGACCGTATTCAGCTTGATTCCGGAAAAGCCGGCAGCCTTGGCGGCGGCGATGCCGCGCAACACCTTGTCGATATCGCCGACGCGTGTGATCTCTTTGAAGCGCCCGGCATCCAGCGTATCGAGACTGATATTGATGCGCTTGACGCCGGCATCTTTCAGTGGCTGCGCAAGACGTTCGAGCTGCGAGCCGTTGGTCGTCATGACCAGTTCTTTCAAACCATCGAGCTTGCCGATTTGTCGCATCAGCCAAACGACGTTCTTGCGCACCAGCGGCTCGCCACCGGTGATGCGAACTTTGGTCACGCCGAGGCTGACAAAGACGCGTACCACCCGCAGGCATTCTTCAAGCGACAACACCTGATCGCGCGGCAGAAACACCATGTCTTCCGCCATGCAATATGTGCAGCGAAAATCGCAGCGGTCGGTGACCGACAGCCGGATATAAGTGATGCGACGCCCGTACTTGTCGACCAGCGGCTGGGTCTGCAAAAGGGGGTCAGCGACTATGCTATCGGGCATAAAACTCAGGCGGTTCTTCCGCGGTTAGTGGATTCGTTGAAGCAAAAAGCTTGGACAGCTATTTCGTTTGAGTGTTTGAATGATCGGGCGCAGAATCCGCGAGTGGACGATTGCCTACAGCTTTCGTCACGCGCCGAACCCTGGTTTTTCTCGCAAACACCTGCCGATCGAAATGGATCAACCCACTTATCCTCTGGCAGTCATCATGGAGCGTATCGCTCTGGAAAACAAGTGGTGCACCGAGAAGTGGGAAGTCAAGGGCGTCGTGCGCGATGTGTTCGGCGCGGAGGCGAAACGGCGCGTTATTTACGAGGACGCGAAGCATACGCAAATCTTGTTTCCCGGCTACGTTCTGGTTTTGTACAAGGACGAGGTCGATAACTATCATCTGAATTTGAGCGCGCCGACTCCCAAGGTTTTTGTGCTTTGGCGCGAGCAGGAGGGAACGCCGGTCCCCCATTCGCTGACGGTGAGCTACGGCGAAGCCGCGCGATGGATGGACAGCAACGAGACAGTCGATGCGGTGGCGCTGCCCGAGGAACTCTATCCATGGATCAGCGAATTCATTGAACGTCATTATCATCCGGAGCCCAAAAAAATCAGGCGGCGTACATGAGCGACGATCGCGACAAGACGGAAGGTTTCCTGGCGCGTTGGTCGCGGTTGAAGACCCGGCCGGTCAGCACGGGCGAGAAAGTCGGGCAAGATCGGGCAGGCGATCGCAATTCCGTTGCCGGAACGCCGGCCGAAACGCCGAAAATCGGCGCCAACAGCAATCAGCAGGCAGCCGCCGCCGGGGCTCCGGCACGCGTCGCGCTGCCGCCGCTGGATAGTTTGAACATCGATTCCGACTATTCACCTTTCTTGCAGCCCCATGTCGAAGAATCAGCGCGCCGAGCCGGGCTGCGCAAACTGCTGCGCGATCCCCATTTCAATGTCATGGACGGCCTCGACGTCTACATAGAGGATTTCGGCAAGGCCGATCCGATGCCGGCGGCGATGCTCGCGGATCAGCTCAGGCAATTGCTCGCGGCGCAAAGCCGCGATGTGGTTGAGGAAGAGGGTGAAGCCAAACCCGCCGATATTACCGACACACCAGTTGCCGAGGCGCCGGTACAAGTGGGGCAGAATGACGAGCCTGTCGAGCAATCCGCTCACGCTGCGGACAAAATGTCTGACAAGCGCGATGGCGTTTAGTCTTTTTTGGGTAACTTTATGGATTTCTGTTCAGATTAGCTGGCCCGGCGTATGCTCAGGCGAAGCTGACACGCACTGTGCTTAGTAGACGCCTTCCCTGAAAACGACGCTGCTCTGTAATTGCAATAAAACGATGCCGCTCGATGCGAAAGCATTGACGAAGGCATTGTCGTCGGCTGCGTCCGATTTTCCCGACTCTACCGTCGTCATTCATCAGGAACTCTGTCGTCGCCAAATCGGCGCTTTCGATGCCGCGCAGGCCACTGAAGACGTGCTCGTCTGCTGTACCCAGGAGGCGACGCTGTTCCGGGAAATCTCCGAACAACGCGATGCCAACGTCTCGTTCCTGAATATCCGTGAAAGCGGCGGCTGGTCCGCGAATGCGGCGTTGGCAACGCCCAAGATTGCCGCTTTGATCGCCGCCGCCGCGTTGCCTGAGCCTGAGCCGGTGCCGGGAGTTTCCTACCGATCCGAGGGCCGTTTACTGATTATCGGAGAGCCAGCCGCCAGCCTGAAATGGGCTGAACAATTGGCCGGACAGCTTGACGTCGCCGTCCTGCTCACGCCGCCGACCCACGCGCAAGCCGCATCGGCATCGGCCTCGGCGGAACTGCCGATCGAGCGCCGCTATCCGGTGTTTTCCGGCAAAGTCCAGACTATCGAAGGCTACCTCGGCGCGTTCGACGTGGTATGGCATCAGGCCAATCCGATCGACCTCGAGACCTGTACGCGCTGCAACGCCTGCATCCATGCCTGCCCTGAGCAGGCGATCGATTTCACTTATCAGATCGATCTCGATCGCTGCAATTCGCACCGTGTCTGCGTAAAAGTCTGCGAGGTTGGCGCAATCGATTTTGCGCGCGCGCCCGACGCCGCCCGCCGCAGCGAGCGCTTCGATCTGATACTCGACCTGTCGCCGCAACCCCATTTGCAAATGCACCAGCCGCCGCAGGGTTACTTTGCGCCGGGCGTTGATTCCTTCGGCTTGGCCAACGCCGTACGCGAGTTATCGCACATGGTCGGCGAATTCGAGAAACCGAAATACTTCGTCTACAAGGAAAAGATTTGCGCGCATAGCCGCTCCGGCATAGAAGGTTGTACGCAGTGCATCGATGTCTGCTCGACGCGCGCGATTTCGCACGACGGCGATCATGTCAAGGTCGAGCCGCATCTGTGCATGGGTTGCGGCGCCTGCGCCAGCGTATGCCCGTCCGGCGCGATGACATTCGCGTATCCGCGCGTCGCTGATATCGGCGCCCACATCAAGACCATGCTGCAAGCCTATGGCAAGGCTGGCGGGAAAGACGCGTGCATGCTTTTTCACAATGCGAGCGATGGCCGCGATCTGATTGCCAGGCTTGCGCGTCGCGGCAAAGGTCTGCCGGCCCGCGTCATTCCGCTCGAAACGCATCACGTTGCCGCACTCGGGCTTGACCTGATGCTGGGCAGCATCGCTTTCGGCGCATCTCAGGTTGTCGTCCTGAGCGCCGGATCGGAGGCGCCGGAATATCGCGATTCGCTGCGCCGGCAAATGGATTTCGCCGAGGAAATATTGCAAGGCATGGGATATGGCGGACAGCATTTCGCCTTGATCGATGCGCACGATGTGGGCGCTTTCGAGCGGGCGATCTGGCAACTCGAGCCGGCGCAAACGGCCAGGGCCGCAACCTTCAATCTGTCGAACGAAAAGCGCGCCACCCTTGATTTCTGCTTCAATCACCTGGCGAAAAATGCGCCGCAAGCGCGCGCTGAAATCGCGCTGCCGGCGGGAGCGCCGTATGGGGCGATCGCAGTCAACAAGGACCGCTGCACCTTATGTATGTCGTGCGTCGGCGCCTGTCCGGAAAATGCGCTTCTCGATTCCAAGGAATTTCCGCAGCTTCGCTTCGTCGAGCGCAACTGCGTGCAATGCGGCTTGTGCGCAAACACCTGCCCGGAAGATGCGATCACCCTGACGCCGCGCCTCCTGCTCGGCAGGGAAGCGAAACAGGAACGCGTGCTGAACGAGGCCGAAATATTCGCCTGCGTACGTTGCCAGAAGCCATTCGCAACCCGGCAGATGATAGACAACATGCTGGGTAAGCTTGGCGCGCATTCGATGTTCACATCGGCAGCCGCGCTGCACCGGCTCAAGATGTGCGCCGACTGCCGTGTGCTCGATATGATGGCGAATGTCGATCACGGCTCCATTCTGGAACAAGTCGATGACCGCCGCTGATAGCGCTATGGCGCTTATGCCGTTGCCCGAAGCCGGCACTGAGGAGTGCGCCCGCGCCGATTTTTACGGCTTGATCGCCAACCTTTTTTACGCTGCGCCGTCAGCGCAACTGCTGGCGATCATCGTGGATGCCGATGACTTGGTTGCCGCCGGCGATGAAAGCGTCTTTTTCCGCAACTGGCAGCAACTGCAACGGACGGTGCGCGACGCCGATCATGATGCGCTGCGCCAGGAATACGAAACGCTGTTCGTCGGCGTCGGCCGCGGACTTGTCGTGCCGTACGCTTCGTACTATCTGACCGGTTTTTTGATGGAAAAGCCGCTGGCCCGATTGCGCTCCGATCTCGCAGCCATGGGATTGGCGCGCCGCGGTAAAGTCCATGAGCCCGAGGATCACATTTCAGCGTTGTGCGATGTGATGCGGCTTCTGATTATCGGTAGCGATACTCGTCCTGCCGCTGATCTGTTGCAGCAGCGGGAATTTTTCGAACGCAACCTGAAGCCATGGTATGCCCGCTTGCATGAGGATTTACGAAAAACCGAGGCAGCAGTTTTCTATAAAACCGTCGGCGGCTTCACTCAGGCTTTTTTTGATCTTGAAGTTGAATCATTCGCTATGGATTAGGCATAGAATCGTTAACATCCGGTGAGCACATTCAGTGGGCAAACAGTACGAGGAGAGCAACATGAGCGCGACCAAGGCCAGCAAAACAAGCAGCGCCAGCCGTAGAAAATTCATTGCGACCTTGGGATTGGGCGGTGCCGCGGCCGCGGCCGCGGTCGTCCTGAAGGGGCAAACCGAGGCTCAAAAGCTCGCGGCCGGAAGTGCGGGCGACAAGCCCGCCGACGACGGCTATAAACTCACCAGCCACGTCCGTAATTACTACCGAACCACTCAAGTCTGACTGCGAGGAGAGCCGACATGCTGCTAACCAGAAAGTCCACGACCGAAGTTGGTCAAATTGGCAATGGCGCCAGCGGCAGCAAACGCCTGAGCCGTCACGCTACCGGCTTCCTGGCTGCGACCATGGATCGCCGCAGCTTTCTCAAACGTTCGGGTGTCGCGGCCGGCGCCGGCGCCGCGCTCAGCCAACTGCCGTTCAATATGATCGGCGATGCGAAAGCCGCCGACGCAAAGCCGACGCAAAACGGCGAAGTTGCGGTCAGACGTACGGTTTGTACGCACTGCTCGGTCGGCTGCGCGGTCGATGCCGTGGTCGAGAACGGCGTCTGGGTGCGCCAGGAACCGGTATTCGATTCACCGTTGAATCTGGGCGCGCATTGCGCCAAGGGCGCGTCGGTCCGCGAGCATGGCCATGGCGAGCACCGGCTGAAATATCCGATGAAGCTCGTCAACGGCAAGTACCAGAAAATTTCCTGGGATCAGGCAATCAACGAAGTCGGCGACAAACTGCTCGCGATCCGCAAGGAAAGCTCGCCGGAAGCGACCTACTGGATCGGCTCGTCGAAGCACAACAACGAGCAGGCGTTTTTGTTCTGCAAGTTCGTGCGCATGTTCGGCACCAACAACACCGACCATCAGGCGCGCATCTGCCACTCGACGACCGTCGCCTCGGTAGCCAATACCTGGGGCTACGGCGCCATGACGAATTCCTACAACGACATGCAGAACAGCAAATGCATGGTGTTCATCGGCAGCAACGCGGCCGAGGCGCACCCGGTATCCCTGCTGCACATTCTGCACGCCAAGGAAAACGGCTCGAAGATGATCGTCGTCGATCCGCGCTTCACGCGGACCGCGGCCAAAGCCGATATGTATGTGCGCATACGTTCGGGCACCGACGTGGCTTTCATGTGGGGCATCCTGCATCACATTTTCAAGAACGGCTGGGAAGACAAAAAGTACATCGACGACCGCGTGTACGGCATGGACAAGATTCGCGAGGAAGTCGCGAAGTGGACGCCCGACGTGGTGCAGGATGTGACGGGCGCCAGCGAAGCCGAAGTCTTTCAGGTCGCCAAGACGCTCGCTGAAAACCGGCCGGGCACTATCGTCTGGTGCATGGGTATCACCCAACACTCGACCGGCAACGCCAACACCCGCGCGATTCCGATCGTGCTGCTGGCGCTGGGCGACGTCGGCGTTTCCGGTGGCGGCGCCAACATTTTCCGCGGCCACGACAATGTGCAGGGCGCAACCGATGTCGGCCCGAATCCCGATTCGCTGCCGGGCTACTACGGACTTGCCGAAGGTTCGTGGAAACACTGGGCCGCAGTCTGGGGCGTCGATTACGAATGGCTGAAAGGCCGTTACGTCTCCAAGGAGATGATGGAGAAGCCGGGCATGACGGTATCGCGCTGGATCGACGGCGTGCTCGAGAAAAACGAGAACATCGACCAGGGTCCGAACCTGCGCGCGGTGATTTACTGGGGCCATGCGCCGAACAGCCAGACGCGCGGCGTCGAGATGGTCGAAGCGATGAAGAAGCTCGATCTGATCGTCGTGGTCGATCCCTATCCGTCCGCGACCGCGGCGATGGCGGCGATGGTCAGGCAGGACGGTGTCTATCTGCTGCCGGCTGCCACCCAGTTCGAGTGCGACGGCTCGGTTACGGCTTCGAACCGTTCGCTGCAGTGGCGCGAAAAAGTCATCGAACCGCTGTTCGAATCGAAGACCGATCACGAGATCATGTATCTGTTCTCGAAGAAATTCGGTTTCGACAAGGAGATGTGGAAAAACATCAAGGTCACGAACAATAATCCGAGCATGGAAGACACGCTGCGTGAAATCAATCGCGGCACGTTCACAATTGGTTACTCGGGTCAGTCGCCTGAGCGCCTGAAGTTGCATATGAAGAACATGCATACCTTCGACGTGAAGACGCTGCGCGCAAAAGGCGGCCCATGCGACGGCGATTATTTCGGTCTGCCGTGGCCGTGCTGGGGCACGCCGGAACTCAAGCATCCGGGCACGCCGAATTTGTACGATACCTCGAAAGAGGTCAAGGATGGCGGCCTGAATTTCCGCGCTAATTTCGGCGTCGAGAAGGACGGCGTCAACCTGTTGGCGGAAGACGGCTCGCACTCGAAGAACGCGGAACTGACGATGGGATATCCCGAGTTCGATCATGTGCTGCTGAAGAAACTCGGCTGGTGGGCGGATCTGACCGACGCAGAGAAAGCCAAGGCCGAAGGCAAGAACTGGAAAACCGATCTGTCGGGCGGCATCATCCGCGTCGCCATCAAGCACGGCTGCGCGCCGTTCGGCAACGGCAAGGCGCGTGCGGTGGTGTGGAATT
The DNA here is from genome assembly GCA_013695435.1 of Burkholderiales bacterium. Lineage (NCBI taxonomy): Bacteria > Pseudomonadati > Pseudomonadota > Betaproteobacteria > Burkholderiales > Burkholderiales bacterium. Next base: position 11,007 of record JACDAM010000231.1, read on the forward strand.
TCCCGGATCCGGTGCCGCTGCATCGCGAGCCGCTGTTCTCGCCGCGGCCCGATCTCGTCGCCAAGTATCCTTCGTACGACGACAAGAAAACCTTCTGGCGCCTGCCGACCTTGTTCAAGTCAATACAGACAGCGGCCGATTATTCGAAGGATTATCCGCTGGTCATGACCAGCGGCCGCCTGGTCGAATACGAAGGCGGCGGCGAGGAAACGCGCTCGAATCCGTGGTTGGCCGAGCTGCAACAGGAAATGTTCTGCGAAGTGAATCCGAAAGACGCCAACGACAAGGGTGTGCGCAACGGCGAATACATCTGGGTCGAAACGCCGAGCAAGGCGCGCCTGAAGGTGCGTGCCCAGGTGACCGAAAGAGTCGGTGCAGGCGTCGTGTTCCTGCCTTTCCACTTTTCCGGCTGGTGGATGGGAAAAGACCTGCTCGACAAGTACCCGGAAGGTGCTGCACCCATCGTGCGCGGTGAAGCGGTCAACACGGCGACGACTTACGGCTATGACTCCGTCACCATGATGCAGGAAAGCAAAACTACTTTATGCCGCTTCGCCAAGGCATAGACAAACATCACTCAGCGAGGAGTCAGATCATGGCAAGAATGAAGTTTCTGTGTGATGCCGAGCGCTGCATCGAGTGCAACGGTTGTGTGACTGCGTGCAAAAACGAAAACGAGGTCCCCTGGGGCGTCAACCGGCGCCGCGTCGTCACGCTGAATGACGGCATTCCCGGCGAGCGTTCGATGTCGGTCGCGTGCATGCATTGCTCGGATGCGCCGTGCATGGCGGTGTGCCCGGTCGATTGCTTCTACAAGACTGCTGAAGGCGTCGTGCTGCACGACAAGGATTTGTGCATAGGCTGCGGCTACTGCTTTTACGCCTGTCCGTTCGGCGCGCCGCAGTTTCCGCAGGACGGCGCGTTTGGATTGCGCGGCAAAATGGACAAATGCACGTTCTGCGCCGGCGGTCCGGAAGCCAATGGCTCAGAGGCCGAATTCAAGAAGTACGGCCGCAACCGTCTGGCCGAAGGCAAGCTGCCCGCTTGCGCTGAAATGTGTTCGACCAAGGCATTGCTCGGAGGCGATGGCGATGTCATTGCCGACATCTACCGTACCCGCGTTACGCGTCGCGGCAAAGGCTCCGAAGTGTGGGGCTGGGGGACGGCTTACGGCAAACCCGATCAGCAGCCGCAAACGTCGCCGGAGCAAGCTCCGCAGCAGGCGCCACGGGGAGGGAACAACTCATGAGCGTTCGACGTCTGCTCGCAATTCCTCTGGCGGTGTGCCTGGTTGCGCTGGGCGTTGCCGGCTGCGGCGAAAAACCGCAGGTCGTCAACTACAAGCAAGGCAAATATCAGGGCAAACCCGACAGTCCTTCATGGGAAAACGAACGCTTCAAAGGTGATCAGACCGCCTGGGAAAAGCAGTTGCGTCAACGCAACCTGGCGCAGAACGAGTATCTGCGCACCAACTAAACCCGGCGGAGGGACGACTATGATGAGCAGAGCTGTGCTGGGCGCGTTGGCGCATTGGCTGCTGGTTTTGACGCTCGCGAGCGCGGGCGCCGCATGGGCGGACGAGAAGCAGCCCTATGTGACGCCACCGCCTTCATCGTCCGACCAGCGGACGATCAACCAGGTCGAGCGTCAGCAGACGCAACCGTACAACAACGCGCCGCTGTGGCGAGAAGTGCGTTCGGGCGATGCCGGCGTGACGCAAGTCAAAGGCATCGAAACCGGCGTGCTCGTGCAACCGCAAGGCGAAACGTGGCGGGCGCTGCGCAACGGGCCGGTGATTTTCTACGGCGGTATCTTGCTGCTGGTCGTGCCCGCCGCAATCCTACTGTTTTTTGCCTGGCGCGGACCATTGAAGACGCACAGTCCGCCATCCGGCCGTCTGATCCAGCGCTTCACGAGCTGGGAACGGCTGATTCACTGGCTGACTGCGATCAGCTTCGTGGTTCTGGCGTTGTCCGGAATTCTGATGCTGTTCGGCAAGTACATCGTGCTGCCGCTGTTCGGCTATACCTTGTTTTCGTGGATCGCGATCGTTTCGAAAAACCTGCACAACTTTGTCGGGCCGCTGTTCGTGTTCTGCACGCTGCTGATGTTTTTCACGTTTGTCGGCGGCAATTTCTGGCGCATCTACGACTGGAAGTGGATCAAAAAAGGCGGCGGCATGGTTAGCGGCGAGCACGTGCCGGCCGGCAAATACAATGCGGGCGAGAAGCTCTGGTTCTGGGGCGGGGTGACGCTGCTCGGCATCGTCGTCAGCGCATCCGGCCTGATTCTCAATTTCCCGAACTTCGATCAGGGCCGCGGCTTGATGCAGCAAGCCAACATAGTGCACGGCGTAGCCGCTTTGTTTTACATGGCGGCATCGCTCGGACATATTTACCTCGGCACCATAGGCATGCAGGGCGCATATCGATCGATGCGGCACGGCACCGTCGACGAAACCTGGGCCAAAGAGCATCACGAATACTGGTACGACGATCTGAAAGCGGGGAAGGCCGTTGCTACGCCACCGACTCACTCGAAACCGGGTCCGCGCGCGCAACCGCAGCACGGGTAAACCATTTTTCCTGCGATAAGGAATCAGCCATGAAAATTTCGAAATTGAGCGCGCTTCTCGTTGCAGCGGCATTCGGATTGTTGAGCGGTATTGCCGGCGCCAAGCTGCCGCCCCCGACTCCGGAGGCACAGGCTAAAGCCGACGAGGCGAAAGCCAAGGCCGCGGCCGCTGCCGAGGTGGAGAAAGCGAATCTGGCCAAAGCGCAGGACCGCGTCGCGGCGCGTTATATCGAGCAGCAGAAAGAAAAAGGAATAACCGTTACGCCGACACCTGTGGTCGCGCCGCCTGCCGCAGCAGGCGCGCCATCGACCACGCCCGCGGCGGCTTCGCCGACCAGGCCTCTCGAGAAAGCCGAGGCGCATTCGGCGCCCGTCGACCCCAAAGGCGATGCGAAGATGGATGGCAAGGTGACGGAAAAGAACGAAGCAAACAGACCGAAGTAGCGTCGCGCGGCCGCGTATGCCGGCGGTGATTCGCTTCAGATATTCGTCAGATTCGCTTTAAGAAAAGGGCGCATTGGAATGCGCCCTTTTCATTCGATTCAAGCCAGCCTATCGGAAAATCATCCCGGCAACGTTGCCGAGCAATTCCAGCAGATTTGAAAGTTCCCGGGGTTTTCCTCTCCGCAATTCGCACACGAAGCAAGCCCCATCTCGAGCGGACCGCATTGGTACTCGAGCAATATTCTTTTCGCACGAACAGAATCTTTCGGGTTGCAGAGCCAGACTTCGGGATAGGCTTCGTTGACCGGAATTTCGCCCAGCCCGCCCTGCGCGTTCTGATTGAAAATCCGCACATCGATACCCTCGTTCGCAAGCAGATTCAGAACGATATGGGCGTCGGGAAGATTGGCTGCGCTATACAGCTTCTTCATCGAGCGTCAGTACGCGTGGCGCGCCAGCGATGCCGATTGCAGGATGGTCGTCGCCAGTTCTTCGATCGACTTGTTGGTGGTATCGAGGAACGGTATTCCTTCCTTACGCATCAGGGCTTCGGCTTCCCGCGCTTCGAATTCGCAGTTGACCATGGTCGCATCGGGATTGCGTTCACTGCGAATCTGGCGCAGACGCTCAGGCGCGATGGTGAGCCCATAAAGCTTGGGCCGAACCGATTTCAGCGGCGCTGGCAATTGCATCGAGCTGAAGTTTTCCGGATTCAGCGGAAAATTGGCCGCACGCACGCCGTAGTGCATCGCCATATACAAACTGATCGGCGTTTTACCGCAGCGCGATACGCCGACCAGAATCACGTCGGCTTCCGGCAAATCGCGCGTGGCAATGCCCGCGTCATGATTCAGCGCAAAGTTGACAGCCTCTATACGCCGCACGTAATCGAAGCGATCACGGGCGTGCGAGCGGCCCATGGTATGCGATGACTTCATGCCGAGTTCGGTTTCGAGCGGCAGGATGAAGATTTCGAAGCAATCGAGGAACAGGCCGTTTGCCATCGAGATAACGGCGCTTATCTCGGGATTGACCAGCGTACCGAATACGAGCGGCCGGGCGCCGTCGGTTGCCGCCTGCTCGTTGATCCGATGCGCGACCGCATAGGCTTTTTCGACCGTATCGACGAAAGGCAAAACCGTTTCGCTGAACGCCATGTCGTCGAACTGAGTCAGAAGCGCATGTCCCAGCGCTTCCACGGTAATGCCGGTCCGGTCTGAAACGAAGAAAGCTGCGCGCTGGGTCATGGGTATAGGGGCTTCGAGCGTCGCAAATGTCGCGATATTCACTTTAGCACAAAAGTTTTTTGCCCGGCTACGCTCGCGAACGCTAGCTGCGGCAGGGCTAATCGAGCAGCAAGCGAACTAAATATCGAAATGGATTGGTGGGCGGCACTGGGTTCGAACCAGTGACCCCTGCCGTGTGAAGGCAGTGCTCTACCGCTGAGCTAGCCACCCGAAGCGCGAATTAAATCATGGCGTCAGACGCCCGGTCAATTTGCCCCGCGGCCCGTTCCAGGTTTGCGGGCAATACCACGCGCGGCTCGCTAAAATGCCGCTCATCGAGTCAAACATGGCGAGTCGAAACATGGAAAACATACGAACGCGTTTCGCGCCGAGCCCGACAGGTTATCTGCATATCGGCGGCGCACGCACCGCGCTGTTCGCCTGGGCTTTTGCCCGGCGCACCGGCGGCCGATTCCTGCTGCGCATCGAAGATACCGACGTCGAGCGATCGACCCAGGCTTCGGTTGACGCCATTCTCGACAGCATGCGCTGGCTGGGGCTCGATTACGACGAGGGCCCGTATTACCAAAGCGAACGTATGCCGCGCTATCGCGAAGTCATCCAGCGTTTGCTGGATGAGGGGAAAGCGTATCGCTGCTATGCGAGCAAATCCGATTTGGAGGCGCTGCGCGAAACACAGCGCGCTCAAGGGCTGAAGCCGCGTTACGACGGCCGCTGGCGCGATCCCAGGGCTGCGCCGCCGAAGGATGTGGACCCCGTCGTGCGCTTCAAAAATCCTTTGGCCGGCGAAGTGGTATTCGATGACCTCATCAAGGGCCGCATCGCCGTGGATAATAAGGAACTCGATGACTTAGTCATAGCGCGCGCCGACGGCACGCCGACCTACAATTTTTGCGTGGTCGTTGACGACTACGATATGAACATCACACACGTGATACGTGGCGACGATCACGTCAACAACACGCCGCGCCAGATCAACATCCTGACCGCGCTGGGCGCCTCCATTCCGTGTTACGCGCATGTGCCGATGATCCTCGGCGGCGATGGCGAGCGTTTATCCAAGCGTCACGGCGCCGTCGGCGTGATGCAATATCGCGATGAGGGTTATCTGCCGCAAGCGCTGCTCAACTATCTCGCTCGGCTCGGCTGGGCGCATGGCGATGCCGAGATTTTTTCCATCGCGCAATTCGTGGAATGGTTTGGCCTCGCCGCGGTCAACAATTCCCCCGCGAGATTCGATTTCGAAAAATTGCTGTGGGTGAACCAGCAGCATCTGAAGGCGATGAATGATGCGGAACTGGCGCAACTGGTCGCGCCGCTGATGGAACAGGATGGCATTGACCTGGCGACGCAACCGGCCCTGTTTGACGTAATCGCCCTGCTCAAGGAGCGCAACCAGACGCTGCGGCAGCTGGCGCGCTCGGCCTCGTGGTTTTATCGCGCGCCACAGGCGCCGGAAGAAATCCGACGCGAGTATTTTACCGGGGACATCAAGCCTTCGATCATGGCGCTTCGGGAAAAACTCGGCGCGACCGAATGGAGCAGGGAGGCAATCAGCAAGGCGCTGAAATCGGTAGCCTCCGAATATGATCTGAAGTTTCCGCAACTGGCCATGCCGCTGCGCGCAATCGTCGCCGGCCAGACGCAAACGCCCGCGATCGACGCGACGCTGCATGTGCTGGGCAAAGATTCCGTGTTGAACCGCATCGACGCGCAGCTGCGGCAGTTTCCGCCCTGACCTTCCTTTACAGCGTTCGCGCCGCGCCAGTATAATTCGCGTGCTTTTCGGGGGTATAGCTCAGCTGGGAGAGCGCTTGCATGGCATGCAAGAGGTCAGCGGTTCGATCCCGCTTACCTCCACCAAGCTTCCACACCGGGCTTACTTTTTATAGTCCGTCCCCATCGTCTAGAGGCCTAGGACATCGCCCTTTCACGGCGGTAACACGAGTTCGAATCTCGTTGGGGACGCCAACAAATCAAATAGTTAGCTTACCGGCGCATGGCTGTACGGAAAAAAGCCGGAAATAAAACGGTGAACGAGAATCTCATAACGCAACTGGAAGAGCTTGGAGAGAAGCAGGTCCAGCGCGGCGTAATCTCTGGAGAATGGGGTCGGCCCGGAAGCGAAACTTATGCCAAAGTCATTCAATGGCTTGATTTTGTTGCGGCGTCAAAGCGCGATGCCAGAGAAAAGCGCACCTTACTAATTTCTTGTGCTGCCCTCGCCGTCAGTGTCATAGGCGCGCTAGGCGCGCTATTCCAGATACTCAATTTAAGAGACCGGGGCCCCTCAAAACGAAAATGGAAAGCACTTTCGCGGTTTTCATTCCCTCTGAATCTTCGCCAAGTTTTTTGGGGAAGGTTGTAATAGTTTCTTGCGCGATGGAACACCAGCACCAAAGTATTAGAGGTGAAGTCTTCACTTTTATTGAAAGGCCGTCTTCTCTTTCGCACAACGAGCTTTACGCAAACGGGAACGGTTATCCTCCCGAAGCATACCCGTTGAATCTTGACGCGATGGTAGATGCTGGTAAGGAAGTCGGAAAACTACGTGTCCTTGACCAGACTTCGCGAATATCTGGAGAAAAGAATGACTTGTGTATTCTTGCTAAATCCTTCTGTTTTGAAAAACTAGAGAAGGACGAGCTTCGTCGACATTGTTACTTCGAGAAATTTCGCGGCTACCTGATGGCCCTGGAACGTCTCACTCGGTGCGAAGATTTGGTGCGGTTTATAAGGAGTATTGAGTCAATTCCGCAGGTTGTGGTGAAGCCTACTGTCGTGGAGCC
>JACDAM010000232.1 GCA_013695435.1 Burkholderiales bacterium
GCCGAGTCTGTATGCCTATGCAAACATTAAAAATCGCAACCTACAACGTTCACAAAGGCTTTTCGCAATTCAACGCACGAATGATCGTTCACGAGTTGCGCGAAAAGTTGCAGGGGATCGGCGCCGAAGTCGTTTTTTTGCAGGAAGTTCAGGGCGATCACCAGCGCCATGCGGCTCGCTACACGCACTGGCCGGTGAAGCCGCAATACGAGTTTCTGGCCGATTCGGTATGGAGCGATTTCGCCTACGGCAAGAACTCGATTTACGCTTCCGGGCATCACGGCAATGCAATTCTGAGCCGCTTCCCGATCCTGAACTGGGAGAACGAGGATATTTCAGCGCATCGCTTCGAAAGCCGCGGCCTGCTGCATTGTGAAATCCGGATTCCCGGCTGGAGCGAAAATCTGCATTGCGTGTGCGTCCACCTGGGCTTGTTTTCCCGCGGGCGCGCCAGGCAGTTGATCGCTCTCGAACGGCGCATCGAGAAAATGGTCCCGGCCGGCGCGCCGTTGGTCATCGCCGGCGACTTCAACGATTGGCGCAGACGCGCCGGAAAAATTCTTTGCGATCGTCTGATGCTGCATGAGGTTTTCGAATCTCTGGGCGGCCGTCCGGCCGCCAGTTATCCGGCGAAAAGACCCGTATTCCGGCTCGATCGCATTTACGTGCGAGGCTTTGTTGTGAAGCAGGCGGAAGTCCACTGCGGCCCGCTCTGGTCGCGGATGTCGGACCATGCCGCGCTCGCTGCGACGATCGCGCGCGTCTGAACTGGCCTTGAGGCTTCATAGCTCGCAACGCGCCGGCTTCCTGACACGGTCAGGCAGCCTTCGGCAACCTGATCCACGGTTTATTTGCAGGACCGACTCCAAAAAAAAAGAGCGCCCATGAAAACGGGGCGCCCTCTTTCTGACCTGTCCGCGAATCAATGGCGGCGGCTGAGATGGGAGCGGCCGCCTTCAACGACGCCGACCGAAACGCCGACCTTGATGGTATCGCCGGGGTCGTACGGCAGCCGCGTTCGCCCCTCGTGACCGTTGTAGCGGTAGACGACGTCATAGCCGGTTACGACTTCGCGATAAGAAGTCTTGGTCCTGCAACGCTCGACCTCACGCGTTCCGCGGGTTTCGTAAGCGCGGCCCGAACCACGCTGGCTGATTCGATCGCCGGTAATTGCCCCGACTATCGCGCCAGCGCCCGTCGCCACTTTGGCGCCGCTACCGCCGCCAATCTGACTGCCGAGCAGAGCACCGGCGACGCCGCCGATAATCGGGCCGGCAAGCGAGCGCCGTTCCTGGCGCGGCTCGTAGTAAACATCATCGACAGTTTCCAGCCAGCATTCCTTGCGCGGTTCGCTGATCCGGTCATAAATCGGCGCTGCCGAAATGACTTCGGCAGTGTCCGTAAAATCGGTCGCAGCGGCGACGCTTATGCCGCCGGCCGACATCAACAATATCCCTGAGACAAGTGGCAAACGATTCATCGTGTCGCTCCTTTTGTTGAACACAGGAGCTTTGACGCGCAGCCAGGGGGTTACGTTTACGACGTTACAATGTTTTACAACTGGCAACCGCTCGCTTACATCTGCCGCCCGCCGCGAGTTGGCGAGAGGGGGCGACGTTATGCGTCACCGGGCGCCGGAAATGGGCAGCGGTTTTTTTGGGGAGATTTATTAAACGTCTGAAGCTCAATGGGAAAAATAGCTGGCATTGCACTTGCTCTTATAGTCCATGAAGGCAATGAGTTGATCCCGCAGATTGCTCTTTGACTTCATTCTCCTCCTTTGGTATTCGGGCGCATCTTCGGATGTGCCCATTTTTTTGGCCAAAGGATTTGTCATCAACTGGTGCGGCGCCGGTCGTCCAGATAGCGTTCCCGCAAGACTGTCACTCTTATGTAACACCACTGATTACTTTTTCGGCCGTGGTTTGCGGTTCGATCGCTTGCTGCCGCCCAGCTCGTCCCACAATACGACCGTGATTTCCATGGGCGCCGGGCAATCCGCAGCGCTGCCTGAAACGGGAGTGTCACCAGCGCCGCTTTTTCCGGAACGCTTATCGGCCGAAACCTTGGCTGGCGACTTCGATTTTATTTTAGCAGGGGTGGTGGCCATTGCAGTGCCTGAAAGTATGCTAAAAGCATATTAGCAATTGCAATGCCAGAAGGCTTACCCTTTGTTTACACGGCAGATTTTAGTGCGATCGCGCATAAATCCAGGGATTTATGCTTCGATTGTGTTTCGATTGTGATACAGCGCGCGGTGAAAATTGAGGCTCTGTCGAGGAACTCTGGTCAACGCCCGGAGCCTCCGGCGATCAGACAGTGCCTGCTGATTCGGTATTTTTCCATCAGTCGGTACAGTGTCATGCGCGAGACTCCGAGCTCGAGGGCAGCCTGCGACACATTGTCGCCGGTGCTCCATAGCGCGCTCACGATAGCGTTTTTCTCAGCAGTGTCACGACACTGTTCCAGCGGAACGATATGCCGGCGGCTAAAGCGGCTATCCAGGCCGAGATCCTGCGGCGTAATCAGGCGACCATTACACGTCAAAAGCGCGCGTCTGACGCTGCTCATCATTTCGCGCACGTTGCCTGGCCAATCATGGCGCTGCATGGCGAGCACTGCTGCATCGGAAAATCCGTTGACGCCAGTATGCCGTTCC
>JACDAM010000233.1 GCA_013695435.1 Burkholderiales bacterium
TTGTCGCTTCAGTTTCCTCTCGTGATGAGCTTGAATGCCTTTCTTGATCCCTTTGAGAAAGAACCGCTCCAAACCTTTATGTCTAAAGCTCTTGATCACTGGCTATAGTGTATCGTGTAACGATACAAGATGTAAGCGATATCGTTAGATCGGCGTAGCAATTGAGTTCGTTCATTTTTTTATTGATCGGCGGAGTAGGGGGATGTGGCATACGTGGGGATATAGGAACCCCGGCGTCGTACCCGGTGCTTTTCTTTCGCTCTGGCGTTACAGTAGGCTTATTGCAGGACACCAGACAATGAAATCAATGCATGAAGACAAATCATGAAAGCCTGCTTCGTTCGGCTGGCACGTAAACTTTACGGATTGCGTTTGCCGGTAGCTGCGGCGGCGACCATTTCGCCACGCGGCTTTTCGGCGCACGCGCTGGCGGAACGCAATGTCGCGCTTGCCGTTTTCGTCTGCTGGACACTCCTTGCCGCGGGCGCTCCCGCGCATGCCGCGGATGAGGCCGCGGCGGTGAATTCCGGGCCCACGTTGAAAGCGGCGGCCGCCCGCGACTTTCACGGCAAGGATCTCAAAGGCAAGGACGGGCCGATGGCCAAAGCCGGCATGGCCTTGACCGAGCTCTACCGCGAGCACGAAAATTTCAGAGCCACCCGGCCGGGCGCTGTGTTCAGGTCGGATGCAGGCGTGGCCCGAATCCGGCGCGATGCAAGTGGCGCCGATCTGGTCACGATCGACGCCGTAGCGGCAGGCGACGCCAGGACATTGCGCGCGGCATTGGAAGGATTGGGCCTGCAAAACGCCGCCGACTATGGCCGCGTGGTTTCCGGGAGACTGCCGATCCCGGCGATTCCGGCGATGGCGGCGTTGCCGATGGTGCGTTTCGCGCGCCCGGCCACGGCCACCACCGAAGCGGGTCAAACGACGACTCAGGGCGACATTGCGCTGCGCTCGAATTTTGTCCGCGCCGAGCGCGGGCTTGACGGCGGCGGCGTGACGGTCGGCGTCATTTCGGATAGTTGCTGCTGTTTCGGCGCGGTTCTCCGCGACGTCGAAAGCGGCGATTTACCCGCCTCAGGCGTGGCCGTGGTCCGCGATGCGTGTCCCGGATTCCGCGGCGAAGGGCGCGCCATGATGCAGGTGATACACGACATTGCCCCGGGCGCGGCGCTGGCTTTTCATACCGGCCTCGACGGCCAGGCGGCGTTTGCCGTGGCGATCCAGAAGCTGGCTGGCGATCCGGTCAACGCCAAAGTCATCGTCGATGACATCCTCATTTTCGAATCGCCGTTTTATCAGGACGGCATTATCGCCCAGGCGCTGGAAAAGGCCGTCGCCGGCGGCGTCGCTTTTTTTTCGGCGGCAGGCAATCGCGCGCGCCAGTCTTACGAAAGCGCGTTTCGGAATTCCGGCATCACCGGAATCGGCGGCGTGCCGCACGATTTCGATCCGGGCGCCGCGGTCGATGTATCGCAGTCGATCACTATCCCCGCCGGGCAGCGCGTGACGTTCGGGTTCCAGTGGGATCAGCCGTTCTTTTCCGCGGGCGGCGCCGGATCGGCGAGCGATCTCGATATTTACCTGATGACACAAGACGGAGCCGTGCTCGCCAGCGGGCTGGACGACAACATCGGCGGCGATGCGCTCGAAACTTTCGCCTACACGAACGAAACCGATAGCCCGATGGTTGCCGATATCCGGATCGAACTCGTCGCCGGTCCGCCGCCGAATCTGATCAACACTATGTTCAATCCTTTCGGCGCCCTGACCATCAACGAGTTTGCGACCAACAGTCCGAGTCTGTTCGGCCACAAAAACGCGGCCGGCGCGCATACCGTCGGCGCTGCGTTCTACGGCAGCACGCCGGAATGCGGAACGACGCCGCCGCTGCTCGAAGCGTTTTCTTCATCCGGCGGCGTTCCGATACTTTTCGATACGTCCGGCGCGCGTCTCGTATCTCCGGTGGTGCGCCAGAAGCCGAACAGCGTCGCGCCCGATGGCGTCAACACAAATTTCTTCGGCGACGACAGCTTCGTCGATCCGGTCGGCGCGTGCAGCACGACCGAACCATTCCCCAACTTTTTCGGCACGTCGGCGGCGGCGCCGCACGCTGCCGCGGTTGCCGCGCTGTTGCTCGACGCCACGCCCTCGCTGACGCCTGCGGCCCTTTATGCGATCCTGGAAAATACCGCGATCAACATGGGGCCGTCAGGCTTTGATTTCGAGACGGGCTTCGGCCTGATCCAGGCCGAAGCGGCTGTCGCGTCGGTTGCGAATGCCGGGTCCGTGCAATTGTCGGCCGCGAGCTACAGCGTAAGCGAAAACGGCGGTGCCGCGATCGTCACCGTGACGCGCACGGGCGGCAGCGCCGGAGCGGTTTCGGTCAATTTCGCGACGAAGCAGGACACCGCCGTAGTTCACGTCGATTATCGCGGCACCAACCAGTCGGTCACTTTCGGCGATGGCGACAGCGCCGGCAAATCGATCAGCATTCCGATCCTGCAGGACACCCTGTCCGAGGGCGACGAGCGTTTCAGCGTCATGCTGAGCGAGCCAACCGGCGGTGCGAAGCTCGGCTCGCCGGGCAGCGCGATTGTCACGATAAGCGACGACGACGGCGCGTCGATGGCGCTCTGCTGCAATTCATCGCGCCGGTTCAGGATGTCGGCGGAGGAAGCGGCGATCCCGTCGTCACCGTAACGCTTGTTCGCCGGGCGCGGCGGTGAAATCGTCTCGAAAGTCGGGTAACATCCTGATTCCGGGATCAGCTCGCGCAGATTCGGAATCATGATTTTCAGGCAGCTTTTCGAACCCGCCTCTTCCACATATACCTATCTTCTCGGCTGCGAACGCTTTGGCCTCGCTGTGCTGATCGATCCGGTGACGGAAACCGTGGAACGCGATCTTGCGCTGGTGCGCGATCTTGGGCTCCGCCTTGCCTACACCGTCGAAACGCACATACATGCGGATCATCTGACCAGCGCGCGCATGCTCAAGGCACTGGTCGGCAGCCGCATCGCCGCGCCCAAACTCGATGGCATGAGCTGCGTCGATGACGCGATCGAGGAGGGCCGTCCGCTGCAGGCAGGGGACATCGTTCTGCATCCGCTGTGGACGCCCGGCCACACCCCGCACCATCATGCCTACCTGATCGAACGCGGCGCAACGACGCGCCTGTTCAGCGGCGATGCGCTGTTGATCGACGGCTGCGGGCGTACCGATTTCCAGAATGGCGATACCGAGGCACTTTACCATTCGGTGCGCGAGAAAATGTTCAGCCTGTCCGATGAAACTCTGGTCTATCCGGCGCATGATTATCAGGGACGCCGCGTCTCCAGCATCGGTCAGGAAAAATCCAGAAATCCACGGCTCGGCAACGACACAACGCTGCTTGACTTCAAACGCATCATGGCTGACCTGAAGCTGCCTTCGCCAGGGAAGATGCACTACTTCGTTCCTGGAAATACGCGCTGCGGTGAATACGTGCCCGACGTGCCGGAAGAGCTGCAGTCCGCCTGCGCAACAACGATTCAAGGGTAAGCAGCGTACCGAAACGGAAGCGATCCCGGTCGATACTGCGAGTTGATAGAGTTGAAAAATGTAGCGAGCGCAGTTGGTTCAACAGTCTGTCAGCGATTGAACAGGAGATGATGGAAAAAGAGCAGGCAGAGGCATCAACAAAAACGAGCCTCCAAGTGAAAGCAGACCCACAACACTCAAAAGGAGATGATTATGTCATTACGTATAGGCAGCGATGCGCCGGATTTCACGGCGGAATCGACCGAGGGCACCATTCGCTTCCACGAATGGATAGGAGACGGCTGGGCGATCCTGTTTTCGCATCCGAAGAATTTCACGCCGGTGTGCACAACCGAACTCGGCTACATGGCGAAGCTGAAACCGGAGTTCGACAAGCGCAACGCCAAGATCCTGGGCTTGTCGGTCGATCCGATCAGCGACCACACCCGCTGGGCAAAGGATATCGAGGAAACGCAGGGTTTCGCACCCAACTATCCGCTGATCGGCGATCGCGATCTCAAGGTGGCGAAGCTCTACGACATGCTGCCGGCCGAGACCGAAGGAACATCCGAAGGCCGCACAGCCATGACCAATGCGACGGTACGCTCGGTTTTCGTGATCGGGCCCGATAAAAAAATCAAGCTGATCCTGACGTATCCGATGAGCACAGGCCGCAATTTCGACGAAATCCTGCGCGCGCTCGATTCGATGCAGTTGACCGCCAGGCACAAAGTCGCAACGCCGGTGAACTGGAAGCCCGGCGAGGACGTGATTATTCTGCCGGCCGTGTCCGACGCCGAAGCCAAGGAAAAGTATCCGCAAGGCTGGAAAGCGGCCAAGCCCTATCTGCGCATCGTGCCGCAGCCGGGGAAATAACCGCCGCTTGTGTCGTTTCCGGCTTTCCCAGGGGGAGAGCCGGAATTCCTGTTCCGGTATCGGGCATTGCCACGCGCGAAGCTGTCAAGAAGCGCGAACGGCAACTCCTGAACCATGCGCCGCATTGACAAAAATCATAACGAGAATCCGCTACGCCCACCCCCGAAAACAAGAGGAAAAAAATGAAGACAACCGGAATTTCAAGGTTTGCGCTTTGCTTGTTCGCTGCTCTTTCGACTGGCGCGATCGCGCAGGACGTTCGAACGCAGGAGGGCGAGAATCTGGCCGCAACGTGCGCAGCATGTCATGGCACGGCCGGCCATAGCATCGGCGTGATGCCGGTTCTCGCCGGCATCGACAAGGCCGCGATGTTTGCCGCCATGCAGGCGTTCAAAAACGGACAGCGGCCGGGAACCATCATGCCGCAACTGGCGAAAGGATATAGCGACCTGCAAATCGCGACGCTGGCCGAATTCTTTTCGAAGCAGCAGCCCGAGCCATGAGTGAGGACAAAATGAATAGAAGAAAATTCGTGCAATGGCTTTCCGCATCGGCTGCTGTTGGCGCCGTCGGCGGTTGCGCGGCGCCCGATGCCGCGACGCGGGCTGGAGACGGTAAAGCCGGCCGCGTGATCGTGATCGGCGGCGGCTATGGCGGCGCAACGGCTGCCAAGTACGTCAAGCTGTGGAACCCGGCGATCGATGTTGTGCTGGTCGAGCAAAACCCTGTTTTCATCTCGTGCCCGCTCAGTAATCGCGTGCTCGCCGGAACCATGAGCCTGCAGGATTTGACGCGCGACTACGA
>JACDAM010000234.1 GCA_013695435.1 Burkholderiales bacterium
CAGCGAGTCCTTTTCCACTTCGCTAGTGTCATGAGCCTTGCGCACCCTGACCTACCAGCTCTTATCGCCGAGTAAGCGTAGGTCAGGGTGCGCAAGCTCCCGGACAAGATTGCTCAATCTTGCGGCGCTTGAACCAGCCCCGCTCCGACGTCGAACGGATCAAAGCCGGATGCAAACTTGTCGCTGATCGCCGAGGCGACTACTTTCGAAGTCAGATTCAAGGAATTCAAGCTGCCCGCATTCCTCAGCTTCTGCGCCCACAAAGCGGCGACGCCGGCGGCATGCGGCGTTGCCATGCTTGTTCCATTCAATGACCTCAGCCCTCCTCCGACTCTTGCT
The DNA here is from genome assembly GCA_013695435.1 of Burkholderiales bacterium. NCBI lineage: Bacteria > Pseudomonadati > Pseudomonadota > Betaproteobacteria > Burkholderiales > Burkholderiales bacterium. The sequence goes on from JACDAM010000234.1 coordinate 340, forward strand.
GAACTCACATTAACGCCCGGGCCGGCGATGTTCGCTCCCGTATTGGAGAATGGCGCGACCGTATAAACCTGACCTTGTTCTCCGACCGCGGCGACCGAAACAATGCCTTCGGCGACGGCCGGGGGACTGACCGCGATTTCCCATTCCGGGTTTTCATCTCTTCTGCTCTCATTGCCGGCCGCCGCGAAAATAACGGTAGGCTGGGCGAAAGCGGCGCGGGCCTTGATCAAGGAAGCCAGCCTTTCGAAAAGTTGCGTATTCGCGCGGTAGCCTTCCAGGGCGCGCGTGGCGGCGAGTTCGGGAGGGAAACCGTTATCCTGCAGCAGCTTCACAAAGCCGGGAAAATCGATGCCGAGCGACATCGAAATCACATTTGCGCCGTTATCGACGGCCCACAGCATGGCGTTGCAGATTTCATCGCTCGAGCCGCCCTGATTGCCGATGACTTTGCCGATCAGCGCTTTGTTTACGCCCTCTGCGACCCCGATGCGCGTGCCATTCACGCTGCGCCCGAATATCGTTCCGGCGCAGTGAGTGCCGTGGCCATTCTGATCGCCGTTACCCTCCCCGGTGATATTCGGCAGACGGTCTTCGATCGCGCGGAAATTCGGACAATCGCGCCGGCATTGGCCAATATCGAACGGCGTCTGGCCGAAGTTGCGGCTGTGCGGATCAAGCTGGCGCAAATCGGTCAGATGATTGACCCAGCACTGCTCGGAGCAGGAACCGATATTGAAGTACACGCGCTGGATCGCTTCCACGGCGCCCGTCGAATCGGAACCATCTTTCAGAATGTGGTGTACGGTTTCCTTCTGCTGGGCTTTACGCCAGCACTTGCCGTCCTGTCCCGGCTCGCACCAGCAGCTTTGCGCGCTTTCCCCAGCTTCGCACGAATTCGTTTTGCGCCATTTCAGGATAAGCTCGTCGGCGAACGTCGGACGCTGCCTGATATTGATGAGCGCGTTGATCGTGCCAGGATTGTTGACCTGGTCGGTCGGCACGGCCGAGGTGTCCGACGTTCCCGGGCGTGCGTGCGAAAAAACCTGCCATTCGAGGCTGTCTTTCGGCATGCCCGAGACCATGATTTCGGAGATGCGTATGTACTGATTGCCGACCGCGCCCCGGATGTTTTCCCACGCAGGATGCGTGGCATCCTGCGGCGGATTGGCCGGATCGAATGCGATATGACACGCGCCGCACGCCATGCCGATGCGAAACGGCGGTTCGATCGAACCATCGAGCAGACGGCTGATTTTCGAATCCGAAACCTGCGCGTTCTTGCTCAGCCTCGCGTTGTATCCTCCCCAGCCCGCGCTTCCGCCGTTCAGCTTGCGCCACTTTTCGGGATCGAAGCGCGGGTTTGGAAATTTGCGAAAGCCGAGCGCGCCGGTCGAAGTGCCGAAAGCTAAATCGCACGACGACTGGCGGCCGGCTTTCGCGTGCGGATCGTCGCCGCCCATCGGCGCATCCTGAAACTCGCAGGCCGGATCGCGGTAGCCATTCTTGCCGACGAATTTGAGAAGTACGTCGTCGCCCGGGCACCAGTCGAAACCGAACGTCTGGTCCAGGCTTTTTGCCGGACAATTCGGGGCGCCGGGTTGACAGCATTCGGGATCGTTGATCAAACCCCAGGCATGGAAACGGTCGTCGCGTTCGCTTGAATTCAACACGCGGAACCAGTCGATCAGCACCCCGATGCGCTGCTGGAATACGTAGGTATGAAAACGATCATTGCCGGCCGTCGCCTTGTACCAGATCTCGCGTCCGGCGCGTTCGGATGGGCTCAGGCCCGCCTCGCCGAGGCGAAAACCGGGATCGCTGTATTGTCGTTGGGGGGTGGGCGGGCTGTCTGCGACGACGGGCGCATTTTCTTGCCCTGCGGGAGAAACCGCGGTGACGCTGATTGCAACAAGTAACGAAGCGATGACGGGAGAGAGTTTCATCGTTCTTTCCTCGTGAAGACGCTTGCGCCGGCATCCTTACGGCTTTTTATCGCGCACGTTCTTGTTATGGCTAATTTCTAAAGTACACTTTCCGGCAAGCAATGACATGAATCCGCGCCAAGCTTAGGCCGACGCTCTGCTTCGCGGAACCAGACTGATAGCCTATGACTTTTGTCCTATAGCCTTTTCCCGCAGTTGTGGTAGGTGTCGCCAGAGCATTGGCCGGAGTATCGCGCGGCGCGCAAT
>JACDAM010000235.1 GCA_013695435.1 Burkholderiales bacterium
CGCGCAGTAGGTGCCGGAGAGTAAGCGCGCGATTCGTGGCTCTTAAGAACGACACGAAGCGCTAATCGCGTAAGCCGCGTCGACCAGCAAGAATTCCTTGCCTCGTTTGCAACCGTGTATGGAACGCACGACGGTCAGCTTCCAGCGGGAAAGGCGTTTTTCTACAGCCTCAACGCCTAGGTTCAGCGGCGGGACGAGCGAAGCGAGGCCCGTCCGCTGGAACCGCTTGTTGGGCGGCACGCCCATCTCTACTCCAGATGGCTGCGTAGCATCCAAGCGTTCTTTTCGTGAACTGCCAGGCGCCTCGTGGCGAGATCGGCGCTCCCCTGGTCACGCGCCGCTTCCGCCGCTTCGATGACAGCCCGCGCCGACGCCGTAACAGTGTCCTGATCTGAAACTAGGTTCAGGATCATCTCTTTGGCGACGGGGCGTCCAGTCTCCTCCTTGACGGCCGTGAGCTTGGCAAACGCGGAGTAACTTCCTGGTGCGAATGCACCCAGGGCGCGAATACGCTCCGCAATTTCATCCACTGCGAGCGCAAGCTCCGTGTACTGCGTCTCGAACAGCGTGTGGAGCGACGTGAACATCGGACCTGTGACGTTCCAGTGATAGTTGTGCGTCTTGAGGTAGAGCGTATAGCTGTCGGCCATCAGCGTGGAAAGAGCTCCCACAATCGCTTCGTTTGATTGCTTCTTCATGGTTGTACTCCGTTGTATGTTGTGAGCCGCGATGTGCCGCCCAACGTAGAGCTAACCGGTGCTGCGCGGCTTTATCGCGCAGCGTCCAGCGACCGAAGGGAGCGAGGTTGAGCGCCATGTTAGCTTTTGAATTTCGTAAAGCATGTGCCCCCATTTACAGCCTTTAGCACCTTGCAACTGAGAATTCGCGTTGATCCCGTTGCGTCGTTGTTTACCTGAATGACGAAGGAATCTCCTTTGGCACAAGCCGCATTCCAAAGGTTCGCGCCTGTTATGCCACCCATCTGCTGCAGAACGGCTACGACATTCGCACCGTGCAGGAATCGCTCGGACACAAAGACGTCGCGACGACGATGATTTACACCCAGGTACTGAATCGCGGCGGGAAGGGCGTGATCAGCCCGCTGGATTTTTAGTTAGCGGCGCGCTACAAATAAATGACTTGCTCCAGATGCGCGGCGAGTTCTTTGTCGCTCGATTTGGTGTAATCCTTTTCGATCGTCTCGCTGACTTTGTCGAGCACATGGGAATCCAGCCGGTTCTTGAGCAGCCCCATAAAGGGATTAGAGGCGACGAGGATCAGGCGCTCGTATTCGTTGATCGTCCTGCCGTGCTCGAGATTTTTGGCGACCTCCAGCGCGAAATGATCGGCCTCGTTTTGCTTGGGATCGGTCGCCTGCACGAAAGCGCCGCGCCCGTTGCCACTGGCCTTGTTATGCCCGGGCCGGTCGGATGCGAGGTCCATGCGCTTTTCCCGGCTCTCCGGATGATCGAGCTCGGCCACGAGTTGCAGGCCTTTTTTCATGCCGCTGTTGCAGAAGATTTTGGCGTGGCTGGAGTTGGCAACGAGTATCCAGGTATTCATGAGGCCTCCTCCTTGGGGTTCATCTTTTCGGACAACGATTTGCGGGCCCGGTTGCGGTCGTTCGCGATTAGCGATCAGTCATCGGGCCGGCTGAAGGGCAGCTTCAAGGTGGGCTGGAGCGCTGTATTTGGAAACCTTGGAGCTGCAAATGAACGGGTCGATCGCGCAACCGCGAGTCCATTGGCAATCAGGTTGCAAAGGTTGCGGAATTGGAGCGGGATGCGAATAAGACAGAGTTGCGAAGAAGCACAGCTGCCGGCCGCCGCGACGGCGGGAGCTTAAAGACCCAAACGCTGCCAGATTGTGGAAGTCGCACCAGCCTGGTTCATCGTATAAAAATGCAGCCCCGGCGCGCCTGACGCGAGCAGCCGGTCGCACAAATCTGTCACCACATCGAGGCCGAAAGCGCGGATCGAGGCAGTGTCGTCCGCATAACTTTCGAGCTTCTTGCGAATCCAGCGTGGAATATCGGCGCCGCAAGCGTCGGAAAAACGCGCAAGCTGCGCATAGCGGTTGATCGGCATGATGCCCGGAACGATCGGAATCGTGATGCCCATCGCTTCGCATTCGTCGACAAAATTGTAATACGAATCGGCGTTGAAGAAGTACTGGGTGATCGCCGCATCGGCGCCGGCGTCGACCTTGCGCTTGAAGTTGAGCAGATCGTCGCGCGCCGAAAGAGATTGCGGGTGAAACTCGGGATAGCACGCGACTTCTATCCTGAAATTATCGCCGGGCTGGGCGCGGATAAAATCGACCAGCTCGTTGGCATAATGGAATTCGCCCGGCGAGTAGGTTCCCGATGGCAAGTCGCCGCGCAAGGCGACGATATGACGGATGCCGGAATCGCGATAACGCCGCAGGATTTCGGTGATACTGGCGCGCGTCGAGCCGATGCACGATAGATGCGGCGCCGCGGCCTGGCCTTCGGACTGGATTTCGAGCACCGTATCGAGCGTACGGTCGCGCGTCGAGCCGCCGGCGCCGAACGTCACCGAGAAAAACTCGGGCTTCAGTTGCGCGAGTTGCTTGCGCGTCGTGCGCAGTTTTTCGGCGCCTTCGGGTGTTTGCGGCGGAAAGAATTCGAAACTGAAAGTGCGCGCGTGTTCTTGTTGGGATTGCATGATCGGGCGAAGACACGCTCACGGTAGGACAACCCGGCAGTCGCGTGTGCGTTAGGGTTTAGAAGGTGAAACAGTTTTGTGGCAAGGGAAAAGCGGGCGATCGCGCTTTCCGGCGGAAACCGACCGCCCTTCCTGCGAACCGCCCGACGGCGGACTTGCTTTCTCAATACCGGTAATGATCCGGCTTGTAAGGCCCATTCTTCGCGACCCCGATGTATTTCGCCTGGGTGTCGGACAGCTCGGTGAGTTGCGCATTGAGCTTTTTGAGCTGCAGCCGCGCGACTTTTTCATCGAGATGTTTCGGCAGCACGTAAACGCCAACGGGATATTTGGCGGTATTGCCGTATAGCTCGATCTGCGCGATCACCTGATTGGCGAACGACGAACTCATCACATAACTCGGATGGCCGGTGCCGCAACCCAGGTTTACCAGACGGCCTTCGGCGAGCAGGATGATGCGCTTGCCGTCGGGAAAGATGACGTGATCGACTTGCGGCTTGATGTTTTCCCATGGGTATTGCTTGAGGCTGGCGATATCGATTTCGTTATCGAAGTGGCCGATGTTGCAGACGATGGCCTGATTTTTCATCCGCTTCATGTGCTCGTGACTGATCACATGAAAATTGCCGGTCGCGGTCACGAAAATATCGGCTTTATCCGCCGCGTAATCCAGGGTCACGACGCGATAGCCTTCCATCGCAGCCTGCAAAGCGCAGATCGGATCGATCTCCGTCACCCAGACTTGCGCGGATAGCGCGCGCAGCGCCTGCGCCGAACCTTTGCCGACGTCACCGTAGCCGGCTACCAATGCGACCTTCCCGGCCACCATTACGTCAGTCGCACGCTTGATGCCGTCGACCAGCGATTCGCGGCAGCCGTAGAGATTGTCGAACTTGCTCTTCGTAACCGAATCGTTGACGTTGATCGCAGGAAATGCGAGCCGGCCTTCCTGGGCCATTTGATACAGGCGCTTGACGCCGGTCGTGGTCTCTTCGGTTACGCCTTTGATCTTTGCCAGACGCGTCGAATACCATTTCGCATCCTGCTTCAGCTTGGCCTTGATCGACGCGAACAGAAAAGTTTCTTCCTCGCTGCCGGGATGGGCGAGCAGCGCGGGATCTTCCTCGGCTTTGGCCCCCAGATGCAGCAGCAGGGTGGCATCGCCGCCGTCGTCGAGGATCATGTTGGAATAAGCGCCCGCCTTTCCGTCAACTGCCGCCCATTCGAAGATGCGGTGCGAGTAGTCCCAGTATTCTTCGAGGGTTTCGCCTTTGACCGCGAATACGGCAGTGCCGCTGGCCGCGATCGCCGCAGCGGCGTGATCCTGTGTCGAATAGATATTGCACGATGCCCAACGCACTTCGGCGCCGAGCGCCTCCAGCGTTTCGATCAAAACCGCGGTCTGGATCGTCATGTGCAGGGAGCCCGTGATGCGGGCGCCACGCAGCGGTTTTTGGACGGCAAATTCCTCGCGGATCGCCATCAGGCCCGGCATTTCGGTTTCGGCGATCGCGATTTCCTTGCGCCCCCAGGGAGCCAGGGAAATATCGGCGACTTTGTAGTCGGTGGAACTCTTGGTTTGCAGTACGGCGCTCATGGCGTTCTCCATGCGGGTGAGAAGAATTCGAGCGCCGTTTCGATTGAAATCCCGGCTCCCCCGAGCCTCACAGCCTTTGGCGGCCTGCTGCAGCGCTCCTCGGGGTGCGGGATTTTTTGCAGTCAGGCGATGGCTGGCTCGCGTTTAACGCCGGCCGCAGCGCGCAACGCTTCTGCCTTGTCGGTTGCTTCCCAGGTGAATTCGGGCTCGTCGCGGCCGAAATGGCCGTAAGCCGCGGTCTTGTTGTAGATCGGCCGCAGCAGATCGAGCATCTGGATGATGCCGCGCGGGCGCAGATCGAAATGCTCCATCACGAGCTTGGCGATGCGCTCATCGGAAATCACGCCGGTACCTTCGGTGTAAACCGTGATGTTGATCGGCTTGGCGACCCCGATTGCATAGGACAACTGCACCTGGCACTGGCGCGCGATTCCCGCTGCCACGATGTTTTTGGCGACATAACGCGCGGCATAAGCTGCGGAGCGGTCTACTTTCGACGGATCCTTGCCGGAAAACGCGCCGCCGCCGTGCGGCGCTGCGCCGCCGTAAGTATCGACGATGATCTTACGACCGGTCAACCCGGCATCGCCGTGCGGACCGCCGATTTCGAAGCAGCCAGTCGGATTGACGAGATAGCGTGTATTTGCCAGCCATTCGGCCGGCAGCACCGGCTTGATGACTTCCTCGATGACTGCTTCGGCGAGCTCCTTCTGTTTTTCGTTCATGCACGGATGGTGCTGCGTCGACAGTACGACCGTGTCTATGCTCTTCGGCTTGCCATCGACATAGCGGAAAGTCACCTGCGATTTCGCGTCGGGGCGCAGCCACGGCAGGCGGCCATCGCGACGAATTTCGGATTGCCGCTGGACCAGGCGATGCGCGTAATAAATCGGCGCCGGCATTAGTGCAGCGGTTTCATTGCAGGCATAGCCGAACATCAGGCCCTGGTCGCCGGCGCCCTGATTCAGATATTCGTCGGATGCGCGATCGACGCCTTGCGCGATATTCGGCGATTGCCGCCCGTAGCAGACCATGACCGAGCAACCCTCGGCGTCGAAGCGCAATTCCGGGTCGGTATAGCCGATCTGGCGGATCGCCTGGCGGGCGACGCTGCCGTAATTGATATTGGCTTTGGTCGTAATCTCGCCGGCGAGTACCACCAAGCCGGTCGACACCAGCGTCTCGGCGGCTACACGCGCTGTCGGGTCTTGCGCTAAAATCGCGTCAAGCACCGCGTCGGATATTTGGTCTGCGACTTTGTCGGGATGTCCCTCGGAAACCGATTCCGAAGTGAAAAGGTAGTCGTTCATCAGTGCTTTTCGCCAGGCTGGATAAAGGGCTGCTAGGATACCACAGGTGGCGAAATTGCGACCGTGGGGGCCGACGGTTGGTCGCGTCTCGATCAGGCATTCCTGGCAGGCGTATTGAACCATAAGCCGGTTCGTTCGCTTTGCGGACTTTCAGCGCGTCAATTCTCCTGGATACTCCTCCATAGCGTGTTCGGCGAGATGGAGAACACTTGCTCCTAAAATTTACCAAGATGCACGGGCTCGGCAACGACTTCGTCGTCCTAGACGCGACGTCACGGGCGCTGACCTTGGCGCCCGGACAGATACGGCTGATCGCCGACCGCCGCTTCGGCATAGGCTGCGACCAGGTTTTGCTGGTAGAGCCGGCAAAAGAAGTGGGCAACGACTTTTTCTACCGCATCTTCAATGCCGATGGCGGCGAAGTCGAGCAATGCGGGAACGGCGCGCGCTGCTTTGCCCGCTTCGTAGCCGACCGCGGCCTGACCAAAAAGCGTGAAATCCGGGTCGAAACCCGCGGCGGCGTGTTGGTCCCGAAGCTCGAAGACGATGGCACCATCACCGTGAACATGGGCGAGCCGGTTTTCGAGCCTGCCGGAATTCCTTTTCTCGCTGAAAAGCGTGCGCTAACTTATATGCTGCATTTCGGCGATGATGTCAGCCAGCGCAACATCGAAATCAGCGCTTTGGCGCTGGGCAATCCGCACGCCGTGCAAATCGTCGACAATATCGATGTTGCGCCGGTCGCTTGCGAAGGACCGTTGATCGAAAGCAACGAACGCTTTCCACAACGCGTGAACGCCGGCTATATGCAGGTGCTCGATCGCAGCCATATTCGCCTTCGCGTGTTCGAGCGCGGCGCCGGCGAAACGCTGGCGTGCGGCAGCGGCGCGTGCGCGGCCGTCGTCGCCGGCATTTCGCGAGGGCTGCTCGATGCGTCGGTCGATGTTGAAACGCGCGGCGGCCATCTGCGCGTTTCATGGGGCGGGGAAGGAGAGTCCGTGATGATGAACGGCGCGGCCGTGACCGTATTCGAAGGCGAAATCCAATTACCGGAGGATCACAATTGATCAAATCGGAAGAAGTCGCGCGGTATCTGAAAGAGCGCCCCGAATTTTTCGAGCAATACGCCGACCTCGTCGCCGGCATGCATATTCCGCATCCGCACGGCGGCCGCGCGATCTCGATCAGCGAGCGGCAGATTCTGAGCCTGCGCGATAAAAATCGCGCGCTCGAACTGAAGCTCGAAGAGTTGATCCAGACAGCGCGCGACAACGAAATGGTCGACGAGCGCCTGCACCGGATGACGGTCGCGCTGACCGGCGCGCGCGATCTCGAGGTGTTGCGCCATGCGCTGTACTTCAATCTGCGCGAGGATTTCGCTGTGCCGCACGTCGCCCTGCGGATGTGGCCCGAAGGCGGCGAGGCTGCGCTCGCCGAATTCCGCGAAGTCAGCGCCGAAGCCCGCGCTTTCGCCGAAGCGCTGACCAGCCCGCAATGCACGCACCAGGCGGTGGCTGATACGGCTGACTGGTTCGGCCACGACCCCGCACAGTTGCGCTCGTTTGCCTACGTCGCGCTGCGACAACCGCAGCCATTCGGCCTGCTCGCGCTCGCCAGCGAAGATGCGCAGCGGTTCTACCCGGAAATGGGCACCCATTATCTGCGCCGCCTGGGCGATGCCGTCAGCGCCGCGTTCTCGCGCTATTTTCAGATCGGCTAGACGAAATGGCTGCGACTGCCAATCCAACCGCGCCGGATAGCAAGAACGCGCGTTATCTCGCCAGTTTTATCGATCACTTGAGCCGCGAGCGCGGACTGAGCCCGCATACCGCGACGAGCTATGCACGCGACGTGCGCGCCTTGCTCGGCCTGCTCGCTGCGCCCGCTGCGTTCGTTGGCCGCGACCATGACGCGGCCGATCCTGCCGGCTCTGGCGATCAGCAGCGCGACGCGCTCGCCGAATTGAAGATTCACCATATCCGAAGCTTCGTCGGCCGCTTGCACGCGCGCGGCTTGAGCGGCAAAAGCCTCGCCCGCATGCTGTCGGCATGGCGCTGCTTTTTCAACTACCTCGCGCGCGATCACGGTTTTTCGCACAACCCGTGCGTCGGCCTGCGCGCGCCGAAATCGCCGCGAACGCTGCCGCAGGCGCTGTCGCCCGATGCCGCCGTGCAGTTTCTCGACGCCCGATCATCCGGTAATGACGCGCAAACGCCGCTCGGCCTGCGCGATAAAGCCATATTTGAACTCGGCTACAGTTCGGGTCTGCGGCTGGCTGAACTGACCGGACTCGACCTCACCGATCTGCTTGGCGACGGTACGGTACGGGTAACCGGCAAAGGCAGCAAGACGCGCATCGTTCCGGTCGGCGCGTTTGCCCGGCGAGCGCTGGATGAATGGATCGCAAGCCGCGCGCTGTTGGCCGGCACCGAGGAGCCCGCGTTGTTCATCAATGCCAGAGGCGGGCGGTTGTCGGGGCGCGCGATTCAGTATCGGATCAAGCAATGGGCGGTCAAGCATGGCGCGGCCAGCAATGTCCACCCTCATATGTTGCGGCACTCGTTTGCTTCGCACCTGCTGCAATCGAGCGGCGATCTGCGCGCGGTGCAGGAAATGCTCGGCCACGCCAGCATTTCGACGACGCAGATCTACGCGCACCTCGATTTTCAGTATCTGGCCAGGGTTTACGACAAAGCGCATCCGCGGGCGAAACGAAAAGGCTGATTTCGTCCAGATTGCGGCTCGATCGGCCTTGGCGCCGCGCCAGCCGCGTTCGCGGGACAGTGGACGTTTCCTGAAAGAAATCAAACATCGATCACCATTGCTCTATGACGATAGTCATAGGCCAAAGGTCCTAGTGTAATCGCGCGCGCAACATGCTATAAGCATGAAACGGGGTGCTGGCGAGTGGGCGTTTTTGCCGCCTCGTTCGTTCCCCGTAGTCAACGCCCGCGGGCTTTTCAGCGCCTCGCCTCGGGCGCTCCAGGCTGACCAAGGCGCTCGGTTGTCTTAGAGGAGCGACGAGAATGAACGGAATCAATACCGCTATAAAGCTCGTGGCCGTCGCGCTTGCATGACGATTTCATGCGCCGGTTTCGCGCAACGGATGGAGATGGGCGCAGAAAGCGCCAAGACCACAGCGACCGGTTCGGCGGGTGGGGCGAGCGCGGAGAACGTCAATGCGCAACTCGAGCATTGCAATGAACCCATGGGGACGGTCGCGCTGGTCGAGGACCAGAACGCCCACTGGTATCACTACCTGAGCCACGATCTGCGTCTGGGCTCGACCACCCCGGTGCTCAAGCTGCTGGTGCAGCAATCGAACTGCTTCGTGGTGGTTGAACGCGGACGCGCGATGAACAACATGATGCAGGAACGATCGCTCGAAGATTCCGGCGAGTTGCGGAAAGGTTCCAAATTCCACAAGGGGCAGATGGTATCGGCCGACTATTCGTTGAGCCCGTCAGTCACGTTCAGCAGCAACGACACCGGCGGCATCGGCGGCGCGGTCGGCGGCCTGCTCGGCGGCAGGCTGGGCGGCCTGGTCGGCGCGGTTGCCGGCAATATGAAGTTCAAGGAAGCGAGCACCTTGCTGACCATGGTCGATAACCGCTCTGGCGTGCAGTTGGCGGCAGCCGAGGGCAGCGCCAAGAACACCGATTTCGGCGCGGTCGGCGCGCTGTTCGCCGGCGCCGGCGGCGGCGGACTCGACGGCTACACCAAGACGCCGGAAGGCAAAGTCATCGTGGCGGCCTTTACCGATTCCTACAACAATATGGTGCGCGCCGTGCGCAACTATACCGCGCAGGAAGTGAAAGGCGGCCTGGGCACCGGCGGCCGCCTTAAGGTACAGGGCGCGGAGGAGGCGGAAGCGCAACAGATATCGGATACCGAGCCGCCCGCCAAACGCAGGAAGAAGTAGGTAGCGCGCCGCGCCGCTTTACGTTTTACGAGGTATCCGGCCGCGTTTCGATCGCGCTTTCGATTGTGATAGGCTGCTGACGCAAACCGGTTAATCGAACCAGATATCGCGGCGCATCTTTTCCGCATTCTCGTTTTAGTGAAAACCAGCACCC
>JACDAM010000236.1 GCA_013695435.1 Burkholderiales bacterium
GACACAGGTAGTTCATCGCTTCCTCCATTGTGATGAAACGGTAACGATTCCTGGTAGTCGTTCGGCGCAGCCGGAAATCGACAATGCAGCAACTATTGGGCAAAAATTGGGAAGGTCGATTTGTAGACCTCAGGGAATTTATGAGGCCAATAAGCTCTGCCTACTATAATGGTTTATGCGATGAGCATTCGGGGGAAGGCCCGGTCTTCCTGGAAGCTTTACGGTAATTTTCCGTCTTGGGAGCGCTTAGACATGCCACTCATCTTTATCAGCTATCGCCGGCAGGACGCGCGGGGTGATGCCGGGAGGCTTGCGGACGACTTGCAGGAAGCGTTCGGCGAGGAACAAGTTTTTCGCGATATTGACGCTATCGAAGCGGGCGTCGATTTCGTCCAGGCGATCGACGAGGCGGTCGGCTCTTCCAAAGTGCTGCTCGCGGTGATCGGTCCGGGATGGGCCACCGAGAGTGAGCGCCGAAGGCTCGATGACCCTAACGATTTTGTACGTCTGGAAATCATTTCCGCGCTCGAGCGAAAAATTCGCGTCATACCGGTGCTGGTCGGAGACGCGAAAATGCCACGGGCGGATGAGTTACCCGCCCCGCTGGCGCCGTTCGCTCGTCATCAGGCGCACGAGGTTTCGGATAAGCGCTGGAAATTCGATATCGAAGCGCTCAGCAAAATTATCGAAAAAGCGGGAGTCAAGCGACGCAACGGAGGCCGCGTCGTAACCGACAGGATTAGCCGCAAAGCCATCTGGGCAAGCGCGCTGCTCGTTTTTGCTCTCGCCGGTTATGCGTCCGGGGTAAAAGACAACCAGGGACTGGGCGCACTGGTCGCGCTGTTACTTGGGGCGTTGGTACTGGGCATCGTCGCCAGCTACGACATTGCCGCGCACCGCGCAACCGGTCGCTGGCTGGCCATCGGCACCATCGCGCTTGCGGGGATCGTGACCCTGGCATTGATCCCCCAATTCAGCCACGTTCCGCCTTTTCACGAAAGCCCGCCCCAACCGGCGCCGCCAGCGCCTGCCCCAATCTCCGCGCCAGTCCAGTCTGGCCTGACCACGGGCGCCGGCAGCTTGACGTGTGGTTGCCACGGCTACGTCGAGTTTGGAACCGTGCGACCAAACGGGCGTTGCGCCAGCGGCTATGAAGTCGTGATGGCGTGCGGATGGGCTTGCGACGCCGGCGGTATGGCATGGGGCGCGCTATGCCAATAATCGATTGAAAGGAAGAAGGGCGGCCAGGCTCGCTTTCCATGCGACGCAGGCCGGGCAGGTCGAGCTTTGTTATGGATATAAATGGCCCTTTCCCCTTCTCTCGCGCTTTTTAACTCCGGCGATGCGCTCGTCAAAAATCGAACTGGCTGCGCAGCGTAATCGCTTCTTCGTCCTGGACGCTGACGCCATTGGAGGTGACGTTCTGTTCGAAATCGGTCTTGACATAGTTCAGGAGAAAACGGGTGTTGGGGTTCACGATCCATTTGAGACCCAGCGTGAAGGCCTCGGCCTCGCTCGAGAATCCCGCGGGAAGCACGCCGGTTCCGACCGCTCTGGTGGCGCGGAAGTCGGAGGCGTCGAATTCACTGTAGCGTAAACCTATTTCCCATGCTCCCCAACCTGGGCTGCCCAGTGCGAAAGTAGCCTTGGGCTTGATGCGATCGAAGCGCCCGCCTCTGTACGAATCGGCGTAGTTCTCGCCCGTGATCAGCCAGAGCACGCTCGCGTAGTACGCGTCGATCTCACTGTCGAAACCGGTTCCCGCGAGGCTGGCGCCCTCCAGATTCGCTCTCGCGTACTCGCCTTGCAGCTTGACGGGACCCAGAGCCAATACCGTTTCAAAGGCGCCCCGCGTTCTTTCAATTTCGCCGGTCGTGGTATTGAACGCATTCGGGTTAAAGAACGTCAGGCCGCGGCCTTCGGTGCGCTGGCTCGCTGGATCCAGGGTGCCGGACACATCGCCATTGGAAAATGAACCGCCGACGTGATAAACGGCATTCTTCTGACCGATGAACTCGGCGATATTCGCGGTCAGCCGGCCGATCACGTCGACGCCATCGGCATCGCCATCGACGTCATTGTTGTTCTGACCTTCGCCGGTCGTCACTGCAATGCCGTAGTTGAGCCCCTTTAGGGGTTCTCCGAAAACCATGGCGCCGCGTTCCCGGCCGGGCGTCAAATTCTGGTTGTTCACGAATGAGCGTTCCTGAAAATCAATGAAGCGGGAGCTTGTAAGTTCCTCCAGACTGGTCGGAGTCTTGAACTGACCGAGCCGGATAACCGCGGGTTTCCACCAGGCGATATCGAAGTAGGCGTCCGTCAAAATTGTGCTGGCGCCGAAATCACCTTCGACCACGAAGCTGTAATATTTCAGAAATTTTCCTTTCGCTCCCAACCTCGCGCGGCGCACATCGAACGTGTCGGCAAAAGCGTCGTCATTGCCATCGCTGAAGGCGCGGTAGTCGAGTTGAATCCGCCCGTTGACTGAAATGGATGTTTCTTTGTCGCCCGATTCGAACGTGACTCCGTCCTTATAGCTGGCTTTGAGTTCCTTTTCCGCCGCTTTTTCACGGTCGGCCTGCTCGATCGCGGCTCTCTTTCGCGCTCCGCGCCTTTGCTTATCCTCAATTTCGACCTCCTGCGTCAGCACGTCATATTCTTCTTGCGTCAAAACACCCTTCGCGCGAAGAACCTTCAATAACTCTTCCGCGGTGGATGCATGCGCCGGCATTCCCGCAGCCGCAAATACGGCCGCCACACTCAAGCAAATTGTTTTTAGTCGCACGGACGTCTCCTCTGAAGGCAAATGGAAGAATTGAGACAGACTTGAATCCGCGGACGTCGCGTCCACGGTCACGCCTGACAATGATGGCGGCGGCGTGTGACGCGCGAACTAAATTTTTATGAGGATTTTATGAACGGCGAGATCCGCGTGGAGCGACGACGGCGGACGCAGGGCGAGGAAGAAAAAGCCGCACGCCGTCGCGCGAAACTCAATCCGCTTGCAAACGCAGCCTTGGTTACCACGCCGAAAAATGCGCTTCACACGCGACTTGATTTTAGTTCTAATACGGACTAAAGTATCTGCATAGTTCGTAAAAGGACATAGAATGACAGTCTCTCAAAGATTGCAGTCCAACGCCGGCACTGCGCCGCGCTATTCAGAAGAACTGAAAGCCGAGGCCGGTCTCACCGCTTTTTTTTCCATCGCGGAAGAGATCGGGCTGGATACGGCGCAGCAGCGCAACCTGCTCGGCGAGCCCGGCAGGACGCTTTTTTTCGAGTGGAAGAAAACCAGGCAAGGCAAGCTTTCGCGCGATACGGTCGAGCGCTTGAGTTACCTGATCGGGATTTATAAAGCGCTGGGAATTCTTTTTTCCCGTGAGCGTGTCGCGGAATGGCTGAAAAATCCGAACCACGACCCTTTGTTCGGCGGCAAGTCACCGCTGGATTACATGCTGGCCGGAGGGCTGGTAGCGCTGGCTGACGTGCGCCGCTACCTCGATTGGGCGCGTGGCTGAGTTCGCTGCGCCGCTCGCCCGCTTGCGGGGACCGCAATTTCGCATCATCGCAACCCGTCATCCGCCCGTGGATTTCTTCGAGCGCCACGTGCCCGCGGCGCTCATGGGCGCTCTCTGGGAGCTCGAAAGCCAGACAGATCGGCGCTTGTTCGAGCAGACCGGCGCTCTCGCATCGATCGACCCGGCCGACCGCGTTTCAGGCCCAGGCGCCAGCATCGTGATGGCGGCCTTTACGCATATCGGCCGGGCCACCCGCTTCAGCGACGGCAGCTATGGCGTTTACTACGCCGGCCTGTCGCTGCAAACAGCGATACGCGAAACGGTCCACCATCGTGAATTGATCGCGCGCGATGCCGAACTGCGCGCCGACGAATTCGGAATGCGCGTGTGGAGCGGGCGCGTGCTGAAACCGCTGCACGATATTCGCAACGGCTACGACGAACTTCACGACGCGGCGCCGCGGCCCGAGGATCACCCGGTCGCGCAGGCTTTCGGTAGGCGGCTGCGCACCGCTGGTTCGTGGGGAATCGCGTTTCGCAGCGTGCGTCATGCGGGCGGCTACTGCATCGCCGCGTTGCGCGCGCCGGCCATCTCGTTGCCCACCCAGGGCGCGCATCTGAAATACGTTTGGGATGGAACGCGCATTACTGAAGTCTACGAACGCGGCGAGCCGCTGGTGCGTTTCAGCAGCAGTAGCCCCGCATGAAAACGAAGCGCAATCCGGGAATGGATGGGTTTCCCCGTATTCCGTTTCGCGGGGTCTGGCGGTCTTGTCAGAGCGGAAAAACGATCCTGCCCTTTCTTCTCCCGTGCACCGGAGTTAATCTGAACCTGCAATGAGCGCTTTATTTGCTTTTCTACACCACCTCGCGGCCTTCGCGCTCGTAGCCGCGCTGGCGATCGAATTTGTCCTCCTCAAAGGCGAGTTGACCATGGCCAGCGCGCGTAAAATCGCGCTCGCCGATCTCGCCTTCGGAATTGCGGCAGGCATCGTACTCGCCGTCGGACTGCTTCGGGTTTTCTACTTCGAGAAAGGCGCGGACTATTACGCGCATTCGGCGCCCTTCATCGCCAAAATGGCGCTATTTGCGATCGTCGCCGTGCTCTCGATTTATCCGACGGTGCAGTTTCTGTCGTGGCGCAAAGCATTAAAACAGCGCCAGGTACCTATTGTCGACGAGCGCAAGCTGCATGCGATCCGTTCGATCATTCACTGGGAACTAGCGACGACCGTATTGCTGATTCTGTGCGCCGCGCTGATGGCGCGGGGAATCGCTTATTTCGGATAGGAAAGCGAGCTTGTGCGCATTCAGGCGGGTCAAGCCTGGCCGTAACACGGGCACGGCCTGCCACCGGCGTGCTGTAGCTGAAGTCGTTCGGTTGAGCCGCGCACCGCCAGCCATTAGCAATCACGCGAATCCACGTCGACGAAAAACACGCTGTTCTTCGAGTCGGAATGAACGCGACTACGCGGCCGACCGGCCGTCATAGGCCGTCTGGAGCGTGGCGATGTCGAGCTTCACCACTTGAGCATCGCCTCCATCACTCGCTTCGCCTTATCGCGGTTGGGGTCGGCGACCATGTCCACCAGCACGGTCGGGACGATCTGCCAGGACAGGCCGTAGCGATCCTTGAGCCAGCCGCATTGCTCCGCGCCACCGCCATCGAGAAGTGTGTCCCAGTAGCGATCGACTTCGGCTTGGTCCTTGCAATTCACGACGAATGAGATCGCGTGATTGAACTGATCGAGCGGCCCGGCGCTGATCGCCATGAACTGCTGGCCGAACAGCGTGAAGTCGACCATCGTGACCGATCCAGCCGGGCCGCTCGGCGTCTCGGCCGGGCTCGCCGTCACGCGGTCGACGCGCGAATCGGGAAAGATCGAGGCGTAGAAGCGCGCGGCCTCCTCCGCCTTGTCTGCAAACCACAGATGCGGGGCAATCTTCTGCATGATGTCTACTCTCCTTTCGTCTGCGAGTCAGGGCTTCAGGTCGAACAACACGCGGCCTCTGCCGTCCAACTCTTCTCTCGTGCGTTTAGGAAGCTCTGGAAATAGTCACTTGGCATGCGCCGTCTCCCGTTGCTCATAGTCGAGCTTCGGATACCAGCCGGTGCCACGCCCCTCAGGCGTCATGTCGAGGATGGTCCAGATTGGCATCGGGTCCGGCGCGCCGCGTGGATCCTGCCCTGGGTCGGCGCTTTCCATGCCCATCTCGTCGCCCCAGAAATGGCGGATCGCGCCGCCTTTGCGGGTGAAGACGTTGAAGGCCGCGTTGTCTTCGGCGCTGCCCGGCTTCTCGTGCGCGTAGGCGCGGTTGAAGTCGTTGCTCGCCGACGAATAGAGCTTCAGGTGTCGCCAGCCGCGCTCCTTCTTGAACGCTGTCAGCCGCTCGAGCGGCGAGCGGCCGATCACGGCAAAGGCGACGCGCTGCACGATGTCGGGCATCTCGCCGTCGAGCGCGCTCAGGAACGACGTGCACATCGGGCACGGCCGCTCGCGCTCGGGCCCGAACATCCAGTTGTAGGTGACGAGCGTGTCCTTGTCGCCGAACAGGTCGGAAAGCCGAGCCGTCCCTCGTTCGCCTTCGAAGCGATGGTCCTCGGGTACCTCGCCGCCCGGCGGCAGCGCGCGGCGCTGCGCGGCGACCCGCTCGATATAGCGCCGCCGTGCGCGCCTTGCGGTAGGCCTCGTTCTCGCCGGGGATGCGGCGGTCGTGCTGCGCGAGTCGCTCGGCCGGCTTGAGTCCTTGGTCGTTGGTCATGATCGATCTCCTTTCCAATAGAGGTGGCTGGGGGGCAGCCGCTATGCGGCCAGACTGAATCGAAGATTGACGACGCCATCGGCCAGCGCCACCGGTGCGCACTTCAGGTCGATGCGGTCGTAGTCGAGATGGTCGAAGCGCCGAAGTCCGTCGCCGAGGAGGATCGGCACCAGGCGGACCCGGATCTATTCGCGGGACACGACAGTCGGATGTTCCATTCTGTGTTTTGTCATCGTGATTTCTCCTTTGCAGGTTGTGGGCGGATTTTCTTCGCAGCGCTCCCGGCACGAAGCTTCTTCACGAGCAGCGCCGTAAGCCCGCCCGCCGAGGTTCCGCCGGCGACCAGCAACGCCATGGACGTGAGGCATGCGGGACACATATGTTTCTCCTTTCCAGCGTAGCCGCTGTGTACATCAGGTAGTCGATCGGCGAAACCCGAAATCGACAATGAGTCCGCGGGCGCGACGAAAGACGCGCGGCTGGGTCTTCGGATTCTGATGGGGTAGCGCTGAGTCTCAGTCCGGCAGTTCATGTAGGCGCCGCTCGAGGAAGCGCCGCTCCGGCTCCTGCTGCGCGAGGTCGAGCGCGCGTTGGTACGCAGCTCGCGCTTCCGCGGTCATGCCCAGCCGTCGGCACAGTTCGGCGCGCGCCGAATGCGCCAAGTGGTAATCGCGCAAGTCGCCTCGCGCGACGATGGCATCGATGAGCGCAAGCCCCGCCAATGGGCCGTCGCGCATCGCTACCGCGGCGGCGCGGTTCAGCTCGATCACGGGCGACGGATCGGCGCGCAGCAGTACGTCGTAGAGCCCGACGATCTGCGCCCAGTCGGTCGCGGCGGTATCGGGTGTCTCGGCGTGAACGGCCGCAATCGCCGCCTGCACCGTATACGGTCCGAAGCGGCGCGACGACAACGCCCGTTCCAGCAGCGCCGATCCTTCCGCGATCTGGTCGCGGTCCCAGAGCAAGCGATCCTGGTCGGCCAGCAGCACCAGTTCACCGGTCGGCGTGCTGCGCGCGATCCGTCGCGATTCCTGCAGGAGCATTAACGCCAGCAGGCCCAGCGCTTCGGGTTCGGGCAGCAACTCGACCAGCAGACGCCCCAGCCGGATCGCCTCGCCGGACAGATCATGCCGGGTAAGCGACTCTCCGGATGACGCCGAATAACCTTCGTTGAACACCAGATAGACGACGCGAAGCACGCTGTCGAGACGGTCCGGCAGCTCGTCGTGCGCCGGTACCTGATAAGGAATGCGCGCGTCGCGGATCTTCGACTTTGCCCGCACGATGCGCTGCGCCAAAGTCGGCGCGGCGGTCAGGAACGCGCGTGCGATTTCTTCCGTCGTCAGGCCGCACACCTCGCGCAAGGTGAGCGCAACCTGGGCGTCGGGCTGCAGCGCCGGATGGCAGCAGGTAAAGACGAGCCGCAGCCGGTCGTCCTCGACGCTCTCGTCGTCGTCCCACGCTGGGCTGTCATCGATGATGGCGTCGACCTTCTCGGCGACGTCTTCCAGCGCGTCGAACCGGGCGCGCCGCCGGATGCCGTCGATGGCCTTGAAGCGACCGGCCGAAACCAGCCAAGCACGCGGGTTGGCCGGCACGCCGTCACGCGGCCACTGCTCCAACGCGGCTCTGAAGGCATCGTGCAGCCCCTCCTCGGCGAGGTCAAAGTCGCCGAGGAGGCGGATCAGGGTGGCGAAGACGCGGCGCGACTCCGAGCGGTAGATCGCGTCCACCCGTCCGCGCAGCGCGGTGACCGCGTCTTCTTCCATCGTCTCGTTCATCGCTTCGCCCCTGTAGGTTGCTGTCCGCAAAGACCTGCCAGGAATCATAGCCGTCATTCGCGCTGCCTTCAGCACTTGCAAGCATGCCGTGAAGGTTAATTCGGGCCGAATGGTACTAATCGCGATGCGGCTTCAGGATGCGCAAACCCTGCAAGACGGCGGGACGTGAGTCGATTCGATCGAGCCAGTCCTTCAAGCGCGGATACGCATCGATGTCGATGCCTAGCTCTCCATGCGTGCGCAGCCATGGAAACATCGCGATGTCGGCAATCGAATATTCTTCGCCGGCGATAAACCGGGCTTCCCCAAGACGCCGGTCGATCACGCCATACAGGCGGTTCGTCTCCCGCGTGTAGCGCTCCAGCGCCGGCGGATTCGGTTCCTTTGTTCCGTGTCGAGACCACCAAAGCTGACCGAGCATCGGACCGACGTGTCCGACTTGCATGAACAACCACTGCAGCGCGATGCTGCGTCTGGCCGGATCGGCCGCGAGGAACAGGCCGCTTTTGTCGGCGAGATAAATCAGGATCGCGCCCGACTCGAATATCGCCTGGCCGGTATCGGCATCGGCGATGACCGGAATCTTGTGGTTGGGGCTAAGGGCGACGAATTCGGGCGTGTGCTGCTCGCCTTTGCCCAAGTCGACCGCTTGCACTTCATGCGGCAACGCGGTTTCGCGCAACATGATCGCGGCCTTGTGGCCGTTTGGCGTTGCCGCCGTGTAAAGCGTAATCATGGTGATTCCCTTTCAGAATAATTGAATCAGCGTGACGCCGACCAGCAACGCGGCGACACCGGCCAGGCGCAAGCCCGGAACGGGGCGCTTCGGCAGGCGAAAGCAGCCGTAGCGGTCAACGAATACCGAGGCGACCTGCTGGCCGGCAACGGTCAGGCCGACGGCGGCCGCGGCGCCGATGACCGGGATCGCCGTAAACATCGTTGTCACGTAAGTCGCGCCGGCGAAGCCGCCGAGCCAACCCCACCACGCCATTTGCGCGACGCCGCCGGCGGGCGATTTCGGGGCGTCTTCGACAGTCGTAATGACGAGTTGCACCGCCGCCATCGCCAGTGTTGCGACCAAGAAGCTCACTGTCCCGACCACGAACGGCGCGCCGAGATCGGCTCGCAGCAAAGCGTTGAGCGCGCCCTGCACCGGCAGCACGGCGCCAGCGACGAGCGCGAGCGCCATCCAGCCGAGCTTGCCTTCGATCTGCTGCGATTGCTGCGCCCAACTCGTTCCGGGCTGTCCGAATACGATGCCTGCTGCTCCGAGCACGACCGCAAGCGTGCCGAACAAGGTCGCGGCGTCGAGGGTTTTCGGCGTCAATCCGAACCAGCCAAAACTGTCCAGCGTCAGCGAAGCGAACATCTGGCCGGCGATAAAAAGGCCGACCGTCACCACCGCGCCGAGTCGCGGAAACAGCACGATGGTCGAGACCACGTACAAAGCGCTGGCGACCCCGCCAATCGCATGCCACCACGGCGCGTGGGGCAGCAGCGCCAGCGCGGCAACGGTGCCGGTTAGAACAGCGATCAGCAGCAAGCCCAGGGCGCCAACCGATAGCTGCAGCGCGGTGGCGACAAACGGGCTGCCGGTCGCTTTCGAGAGTTGCGCGTTGGCGCCGGCCTGGACGGCCAACAGCGCGCCGGCCAGCAGCGAAACAATGACGAATAAAGTTTCCATGGTTTGCATCCGCAACATGACGATGCCAATCAAGGTACGTAATGCTTCGCGGCATAGCGATCCCAATTAATCGCATTCTGGATATGCAATGATGCAGGACAGGGATTGGGACGATCTGCGCTATTTCTTGAGCGTGGGCAGACAAGGCTCGCTGTCGGCGGCGTCGAAGCAGCTGAACGTCAATCATTCGACGGTGCTGCGCCGCATCGCCAGCCTCGAACACAAGCTCGGCGTGCGGCTTTTCGAGCGCCATCCGACCGGTTACGTGATGACGCTGGCAGGGGAAGAATTGCGCGCGCGGCTGGCGAACGTGGCGGATCAGATCGAATCGGCGCAGCGGCAGTTGAGCGGCCGCGATATCGCACTATCCGGGTCGATCCGGATTACGACCACGGACACACTGGCGCATGGCTTGCTGACGCCGTATTTCGCGAAATTCCGGCGCGTGCAACCCGGCATTCAGTTGCAACTCACCATGTCGAATGCTTTTTTCAGCCTGAGCAAGCGCGAAGCCGATGTTGCAATCCGGCCCAGCAATACGCCGCCGGAAAATCTGATCGGGCGCCGGGTCGGGCGCATCAGACCGCTGTTTATGGCGCCAGCGCTTATCTGAACCGCAACCGAAAAAGCGGTCTGGCGGAGCAGGATTGGGTAGGATTCGACGAATCGCTGAACCATCTCGCCCAGGCAAAGTGGCTCAAGCGCAACGTCGCGGAAGAGCGCATCGTGTTTCGCGTCGACAGCTTGCTCGGCATGGCCGACGCGGTAGTGCACGGCTTCGGGCTCGGTTTGCTGCTGGTGATACTGGTTGATCGCAGGCGCGGTTTGAAACGGCTCGGCGATCCTATCGCCGAACTCGATACCCAGCTCTGGGTGTTAACCCATCCCGATCTGCGCCGCGTACCGCGTATTCAGGTTTTCACGGATTTTCTTTACGAACAGCTTGTGCAAAGCGAGTATCTGCTCGTCAACGAACCTGTCCGGCGTAGGCTGGCAATCGTGGGCTCGGATAACCTCCGACGCGGAGCGGTAAAATGGACTTCTCTTGCTCCGCGTGATAGGACTTGTTGCACGCATGCGTGGTATGCCCGAGTAATGTGCCGGATGTAGCGAATCCGAGGTGCGAACGTATTCACTTGCAGCAACTGGAGGACAGCCATGATCACCGTTCAGCAATTGCTCGATAGCAAGCCCCATAGCGTAGTAACGATCGCGGAGGAAGTCCCGGTTCAGGAAGCGCTCGAATTGATGGCGCGCCACAAGATCAGCGCACTGCCCGTAGTGAGCGGTTCCCGGCTCGCCGGCATCGTCTCCGAGCGCGACTACATTCGCAAGGCAGTGCCGAAACGCGTCGCGCCCTGGGACATCACGGTCGGGGAGATCATGACGCGCGACGTTTACACCGTCGCCAGAAGCGACTCGATCAACGCCTGCATGGACCTGATGTGCGCGAACCGCATACGCCATCTCCCGGTCATGCACGGCGAGGCATTGGTCGGCATGCTGTCGATTACAGATGTTCTCCGGGCGCTGCGCGGCGCACCGGGCGCTTGAGCCGAAATCAGGGTAGCTGGCCGCGCAGCGTTCGATCCCGAACAGGGCGAGGTGCAGGGACGAAACTTCGCAAGCAGGGTTTGACAGGGCAAGGCAAATTCCAGATAATCACGGGTTTCTCTGGAGGGGTTCCCGAGCGGTCAAAGGGATCAGACTGTAAATCTGACGGCTCTGCCTTCGAAGGTTCGAATCCTTCCCCCTCCACCAGGACCTAAGGGCCGACGCGAAGGCAGGGCCGACGTAACCGCAGCAGGGCTGACGTAACCCGCAGCAGGCTGAAGTAACCCCAGGTTACAGCTTTCCGAATTCCAGAATAAATTCGAGCTTCCGGAAATCGATCGCCGCTGCGGGTGTAGCTCAATGGTAGAGCAGAAGCCTTCCAAGCTTATGACGAGGGTTCGATTCCCTTCACCCGCTCCACCAAGCTACGCGCGCGTGGCACCGGCAGTTCCCGCCCATGTGGCTCAGTGGTAGAGCACTCCCTTGGTAAGGGAGAGGTCACGCGTTCGATCCGCGTCATGGGCACCAGTTTTCAGCATCGGCATAGTCATCCATACAG
>JACDAM010000237.1 GCA_013695435.1 Burkholderiales bacterium
CGTACTGACCAGCGGAAATTTGAGCGACGAGCCGCAGTGCATCACCAACACCGAAGCGCGCGCGCGGTTATGCGCCGGCGACGATGCTCCTGCCGGAGGGGTTTGCCGCAGCACCAGCCGTTCTCGCGATGGGCGGCGAGTTGAAGAACACGTTCTGCCTACTGCGCGATGGCCAGGCCGTCGTTTCGCACCATATGGGCGACCTCGAAGAGGCGCTGACTTTCGCCGATTACCAGCGATCGGTGCGGCAGTATTCGCAGCTATTCCAGCATGCGCCGCGCGCGATCGCCGTGGATATGCATCCTGAATATCTATCGCGCAAGTTCGGACAGCAGATGGCGCAGCAGCAGTCTCTGATCCTGGTCGAAGTGCAGCACCACCATGCGCATATCGCCGCCTGCCTGGCCGAGAACGGCACTGCGCTCGATGCCGCGCCGGTGTTCGGCATAGCACTCGACGGGCTCGGCCACGGCAGCGATGGCGCGCTCTGGGGAGGCGAGTTTCTGTTCGCCGATTATCGCGGCTGCAAGCGGCTCGGCACGTTCAAGCCGGTCGCCATGCCCGGCGGCGAACAGGCGATCTACGAGCCGTGGCGCAATACCTACGCGCACTTGACGAGCGCAATGGGCTGGGCGCGTTTCGCGATGAATTATTCGGAACTCGATCTCTATCGCTTCCTGGAAGCCAAACCGCGTACTGTACTCGACGCGATGATCGCGCGCGGCGTCAACAGTCCGCCCGCGAGTTCGTGCGGCCGGCTGTTCGATGCGGTCGCAGCGGCAGCCGGTGTGTGCCGCGAGCGCGCGCAATACGAAGGCCAGGCGGCGGTCGAATTTGAGGCGATGGTCGACCAACGCACGCTGTTCGATGAGGACGATGATCTCGCCTATCCGTTCGCGATCCCGCGTTTGCCGTCCGGTATTCCATACATCGAACCACTCGCCATGTGGCGGACGCTGCTCGGCGACCTGATCCTGGACACGCCGCTACCGGTGATCGCGGCGCGCTTTCATAAAGGGCTTGCCATTGTCATCGCGCGCATGGTCGGGAAATTGAGCCGATACGAGGGCGGCGAGCAAGCAATCAAGACGGTCGCGCTTTCCGGCGGCGTGTTCCAGAACCGCGTGCTACTGGAACAGGTGACGACGCGACTCGAGGCTTTGCAGTTCCGCGTATTCACGCATCGCCAGGTTCCCGCCAACGATGGTGGTCTCGCGCTGGGGCAGGCGGCGATCGCCGCCGCGCGGGCGGTTGCGGTCGATGCAAGACTCGATATTCAGTAAACGGAGAAAATCATGTGCCTGGGAATCCCTGGACAGATTGTGGAAGTGAGCGATGCCGAAAGAAATCTTGCGATCGTCGATGTCGGCGGCGTCAGGCGTGCCGTCAATATCGCGTTTATCGTCAACGACGACCATCCGATCGCATCGTGTGTCGGCGATTGGGTGCTGGTGCATGTCGGTTTCGCCATGAGCCTCATCGATGAGGAAGAAGCGGCGCGCACGTTGGCGCTGCTGACTGAATTGGGCGAGGTGCAATTGGAGATCGAAGCCATGCGGGCTTCGGCGGCGGCTTGAAAACGTAAGTGGGCTAGCAAAGCGCAACCCACAATCGAAGCTTCGAGCGGCGGGTTCGGCGCTATGCGCCTCCCCCCATTTACGGAGCAAGGACATCAGCATGTCTGAACATGCGGCATTACAAGGTCTTTACCCCTTCCTGCACGGCGACAAGCAGGACGCCGGCAAGCTCGACCTCGCGCTGCTCGAATCGGTGCGGCAAAAGGCGCAGGACAGCGTCGCGACCAAAAGCGCGTTTTTCGAACAGAACGGCAGCGCGGTGGTGGCGGTCGCGCGCGCGATTGCCGATGTCTATCGGCGGAACGGCCGGCTGTTCTGCATGGGCAACGGCGGTTCGAGCTGCGATGCCGCGCATATCGCGGTCGAGTTTCTGCACCCGGTCACGGCCGGCCGGCCTGCGCTCACGGCGGTCAATCTGGTTGCCGACACGGCGATGATGACGGCGGTCGGCAATGACGTCGGCTTCGCCCACATCTATGTACGCCAGGTGATCGCCCAGGCGCGCCGCGGCGATGGCCTGATCGGCATTTCGACCAGCGGCAATTCCGAGAACCTGCTGGCGGCGTTCGCCAAAGCGAAGGAGATGGGTGTGGTGACCATCGGGCTCGCCGGCTATGACGGCGGCAACATGGCAAAGAGCCCGGATCTCGATCATTGCCTTGTGGTGAACAGCGACAGCATTCACCGCATCCAGGAAACCCACGTCGCGATCTATCACATTTTGTGGGATTTGACGCATACGTTGCTCGCCGATGACCGCGGCGGGCTGGCGTCAGGTTAAGGAAGCTATTATGAAATACGT
>JACDAM010000238.1 GCA_013695435.1 Burkholderiales bacterium
CGTATGAACTGGCGCGGCGCGGCGCATCGGTCACGCTGATCGAACGCGGCCGAGTGGGTTGCGAATCTTCGTGGGCCGGCGCCGGTATTCTTTCGGTGCTGCCGCCGTGGGATTATGACAAAGGGGTAATCGATCTCGCACGCTACAGCGAAACGCTCTACGCCGATTGGGTTGCGTCACTGAAAGAAACGAGTGGGATCGACTGCGAATATCGGCGGTCGGGCATGCTGATGCTGACCGCGGACGACGATGAGCGCGATGACATTCGCGCGCGCGACTGGTTTGCGGCTTCTTGCGCAGAAAGTGAAAGGGTTGCAGCGCGCGCCATCGTGCCGCAACTAGCTGTCGAGCGCGAAGCGTGGTGGTTGCCGAGCGCGGCTCAGGTGAGGCCGCCGCGCCTGCTCAAAGCCTTGCTCGTCGCGCTTTCGCGCATGGATGTAAAGGTCATCGAAAACACGGAGGTTCTCGGTTTTTGCCAGTCCGGCTCGCGCATCGTTTCATTGCGCTGCGGCGAGGGGGAATTGGGCGGCGGGCAGTTTGTCGTCTGCGCCGGCGCATGGAGCCAGCGCCTGCTTGGCGAGCACGCGCTCGCGCTCGATATCCAGCCGGTGCGTGGGCAAATGCTGTTATTCAACTGCGCGCTGAATACACTGGGCCCGATGCTGCTCGAAGACGATTTTTATCTGGTGCCGCGCGCGGATGGCCACATTCTGGCGGGCAGCACAGTCGAAAATGTCGGCTTCGATAAATCGACGACGGCGGCGGCGCGCGAAGAATTGATGGCCCACGCTCACGCGCTGTTGCCCTCACTGAACAAAAAAAATCTGGCGGCACAGTGGGCAGGGCTGCGGCCTGCCGCACCGGGTAATATTCCAGCTATTGCCCGGCATCCAGAGATCGATAATCTCTTTATCAACAGCGGCCACTTTCGCTACGGCGTGACGATGGCGCCGGGCAGCGCGCGATTGCTGACTGCGGCAGCGCTTGGTCTACCGGCGGCGATCGATACCGCGCCATACCGCTGGCCTGGCGGGGCTCGCGCTTGGAAATCGTCGTAGAATCATTCCAATCTTTTTGAAAAAGGACATGTCATGGGAAGAGGCGCTCGTTTCATTATTGCCGGGATCATGGCTCTCATCGGCCTGTTCACTTATTTCACCGCGACGCAGGACAATCCGATTACCGGCGAATCGCAACGCGTGCGCTTTACCCCCGAGCAGGAAATCGCGCTCGGGCTGGAGGCCGCGCCGCAGATGGCCGAGCAAATGGGCGGGCTCCATCCATCCGATGACGTGCAGAAATACGTGAATGCGGTAGGGCAAACCGTGGTGCAGAACAGTGCTGCCAAGGATTCGCCTTATAAATTCCAGTTTCATGTGCTCGCCGATCCAAAAACGGTGAACGCATTCGCGTTGCCCGGCGGCCCGATTTTTATCACGGCGGCGCTGCTCGCGCAGTTGCAGAACGAAGCCCAGCTTGCCGGCGTGCTTGGCCACGAGGTCGGCCATGTGATCGGAAGGCACGCCGCCGAACACATGGCGAAAGGGCAGTTGACGCAGATACTTGTCGGCGCCGCCGGAGTAGCCGGATCCGGCGACGGCAGTGGCCAGCAGGCGGCCATGGTCGCCTCGATGGTCGGCAACATGATCAACCTTAAATACGGGCGCAGCGACGAGCTTGAATCCGATGGGCTCGGCATCCGCTTTATGGCGGAAGCAGGCTTCGATCCGCGGGCGATGGCCGGCGTGATGGATATTCTGGAGAAAGCATCAGGCGGCGGGCGTGGCGGCGTCGAGTGGCTGCAAACGCATCCGAATCCCGGCAATCGCCGTGAAAGCATCCAATCGGAAATCGCCAAAAAATTTCCGGATGGCGTGAAAGCCTCGCGCGGCCTTGGCAATCCGCAGCGACTGGACGCAGTGCAGCGCTTGCTTTAGCGCCTGGCCGTGATCTTTTGAGCTTTCGCGCAACTGCGCGACGAGGCCAGGCGTCGCCAGCAAGGTTCAGCGATTTCACCGAAGAGTTGCTGCGTGCCCACGGCATTAGTCGATTTTCCGTTGGCGCAAATGGACGGCGCCAAAGGCGCCGACCAAAACCTTGATCGCGAAGCCGGCCACTCCGCGGTTCGGGAGCCCCGGACATAACAAAAACACGTCAAGAGCCGACGAAATCCGGCATCTGCAGAAAAACAACCGGTTTGCAGATGAGTTCAGCACGCACTTGATAGATAAGCCCAAGTAAGAATACCGTCAGTAATTCTCCCAGCGGCACGCTTGCTGCGATGCCATCGTCGTACCGCCTTTAGCAGGCGGGTCTAGCGCCCCCATTCCCCGGCGCCACGTTCCTCCGCCGTACCGCCTCAATCTCGCAGGTTTAGTTCTCCACGCTCTGCCCGTGCCTAAAACCTTGAGTACAAGCGATCAACGGGTTTGGCACGCTTATGGCTTAAAAAGATGTTTAACATTGATAATACGGTGCATCATGTTGTTTCTTATGAGGAGATATTAGAGATGATGGCGATAAAACGACTATTTGTGTCGAGAATTCACACCGAATTGCTACTCGCGGTCATTCTCGCTTGCAGCTTCAGTTCAGCCAGGGCCGCCAACGAACTACGCCTGACCAATGCGGTTTTCCAGGAAATCGAGGT
>JACDAM010000239.1 GCA_013695435.1 Burkholderiales bacterium
ACGGGCCCGCCCTCGCGCGAGAATCCAAGCTGCCGCGAAATTTCGCGCCCAAGCGTAAGGCGTGGCCTCAACCATCGCCGAAACTACCAACACAAACGTGCTTGCCCCTTCAATTGGCTTTTTCGGCGCTGCCGGTGCGCTCGTCGCCGTCAAATCGGATTCAGGCATTGGCGGCGGGGTCGATACCGAGACTTGCAAAGTCGGTGTATCGGGTAGGAATACGCCGCCAATCCGCTACTAAAGACGTAACAAGCAAGCAATATGATCGTGTCGGGGCGAAATTATTGGTTTTGCTACATGCAGGCGCAGGTCATGAAGGACAACCAAAGGAGAAGCGCATGAATAGGAAGTGGAAGAAGGCCGCAAAAGCGGCAGCACTAAGCGGTTTGGTGATAGCCGCGGCTTAAACTCCGGCGCGGTCATGGCCGATGACGACGACGATAAGGATTTCGGCGTATTCGTCGAGAGCAAATTGAACAAGCGCTCAAATAAGCTGTTCGGCGTAAAGTGGCCGCTTAAAGACTCCGCACCCGCGACCACCGGCGCGTATCGCACAGCCACCCAAAGCGCCGATGACCAGGTGTTGCTGGCCGACGGTTTGAAGGTTGAATACCTGACGCGCAATGCTGGTAACAATACCGACATGATCGCGTTTTTTCCGCTGCAAAACCCGACCCATCTGATCACTTGTGTGGAAGGGGCGCGCGAACAGTTGTCCGGCGACGCGAACAAAGACGCCTATGCGGTTGGCGACAAGTTCAACCCGGCGGTGCAGCGCATCAGTCTGGGCGACGGGAAGGTTGAAACCATCCTGCGCGGCATGAGCCGTTGCGACGGTATCCGCACCACGCCATGGGGAACAATTCTGGTAACCGAAGAAACCACCGATGGCGGCACCTATGAAATCCTGCATCCGCTGACCACAACCAACTTCACCGTGGCCAGCCGGGCGACAGGCGCGATCGTTGACGCTGCCGGCGGCGCCAACACGGCCGAGATTGCGAAACGGACCGCGCTGCCGACCATGGCCTGGGAAGGCATCGCTATTCTGCCCTCCGGCGTAGTCATCGCCGGCGACGAACTGCGTCCGGGTTCGATCGATCTGAACGGCGATGGAAAAGCCGACAACGA
This sequence comes from Burkholderiales bacterium, assembly GCA_013695435.1. Classification (NCBI taxonomy): domain Bacteria; kingdom Pseudomonadati; phylum Pseudomonadota; class Betaproteobacteria; order Burkholderiales; species Burkholderiales bacterium. Next base: position 1,132 of record JACDAM010000239.1, read on the forward strand.
TACCGATGGCGGCGCGATTTTCAAATTCATTCCATCGGTCGCGCGTAGCGGCGATGGCGCGATTGCGAATCTCGCCGAATCTCCATTCACCGCGGGCGCTGTCTACGCGCTCCAGGTCTCGTGCGTCGACGACACACAGCAATACGGTCAAGGTTGCGAGATCGGCAACGCGGCGTGGATTTCGGTCAACGCTGCGACTGCGCGCACCGATGCCAACAAGAATGGCGCGACCGGCTATTATCGGCCGGAAGATTTGCACCAGGACCCCGAGTATTCGGACGCGAAGAATCCGTTGGCGGTACGTGTTTGCTGGACCGACACCGGCAACGAGGACGGCAAGAATTACTCCGAAGTCGTCTGCGCAGTCGACAGCGCGCCGCTGGTCGCCGATCCAATGCAGCGCACAGTGGTCGCGAATCGCTTCGTTGAAGGCGATCTCGATTTCAATTCATTCGATAACCTCGACTTCCAGCCAAAAACCGGAATTCTTTACGTGATCGAAGACCACGATAACGGTGACATATTCGCCTGCCTGCGCGATGGTGACGACCGCGATATCAAGAGTGATGGCTGCGTCAAGATTCTGTCGGTCAAGGATAGCTCGGCCGAACCCACTGGATTCATTTTTAGCGCCGACGGCGAAACCGCGTATCTTTCGATCCAGCACTCGAACGACGAACGGGTCAGCAAAGTCGACGATTACGCGACCGACGATGTGTTGAGAATCACCGGCTTCAAAGTCAGGAAAGGCCATTAGCCGTTCGCTAACTGGTGTCAGGAGACGAGTTTTCGCGTAGCTGTGCGCTCGTCGAGTATGAATGGGATTAACGAGACGCCCCGCACTAAAAAACAGGCCGCACTTGCGGCCTGTTTTTTTAAACGCGTGCCGTTACCGCTATTCAAAATCACAAAACCCGTAGCGCCAGTACTTCCGGGGATGGGCACGGGTGATCGAGTGGCCCGGCATTTGCGCAAGCCGCAACGTAAACGATCGAGCTGTGCAACAACGGACGCCCTGAGCGCGCGCGACAGCGGCATCTTCGCACAAATGCCTAACACCACCCGGTCATTCCCGCGGAAGCGGGAATTCAGTGTCGTCGAACCCAGTCGCTGGGTACCCGACGCAGCCTGCCCTCGAATGTTTCAATCGGGGGCGGGGACAACGAGAAACGCGTTAGTCATTTATGAAAGCTCAATAGTCAGCGGGCATTCTCATGCCTCGTATGTCTTTGCCCACGCAGCACGTTCCGGCATCCTCGACGCGCAGCGCGCGTCAACCGTCGCCCAGGACCTTCAATCCGCCGTAGATCATGCGCTTGCCGTCGAACGGCATAGCCTTTGGGTCCATCATGTCCGCCAGGCGCGGGTCCCTTCATCGCCCTGGCGTTGACGCGATCTCGATGCGCTCGCGACTTGAATACGATCTAGGAGAACACGACCGCGCCCAGCCAGTGCTGGTAAGCGTGGTAGTCCTCTTCAGTGAAGAAACACGGCTCGCGGTTATGGCCGCGTCGGACAATGTGAAGCGGCCACCGTCAAAGATGAATGGGTGGCCGGCGGGGCATGCGACACGTTACATCCGCCAGAGATTTATATCGAGGCTGGGCTCTCTAATCCTCTGGAAGAGGAAGGACAGTGTGTCCCACGAGTCGTCCTGCCACTCGATGTCGATGAGCTGCCTGACGAACAGGTCGAATAGCGCCATGGGAGTTTATCCGTCGGCTGGGAGCCCTCTCATAGCTCACCTAGGTGTGATGTTGCAACACGTTGTTGTTCATTCGGATTGGGTTTGAGGTGAGGCTGGTGGCGGCGCGCTTTGGTGTCAGCGTAACGACCGCGCGCAAGTGGGTCGGGCGTTATCTGGCCCAAGGTCAGTCCGGCCTTCTCGATCACTCGTCGCGTCCCCTCAAGAGTCCGTCCGCGGGCGATTGTCGCGACCACGGCGCTTGCAATTGTTGAACTGCGCAAAGAAAACGTCTGACCATGGCGCGTTGCGCAGGCGTTGCGGGTGTCGAGCGCCACGGTCAGCCGGGTGCTCGCGCGCGTCGGTCTGTCCCAGCTCTCGGCTCTCGACTCCGTTGCTCCGGTCATGCGCTACGAGCACGCAGCACCCGGAGACTTGTTGCACCTCGATATCAAGACTTTAGGCCGGATCGAGGCGATCGGTCACCGGATTACCGGTAACCCGCGTGATTCGGTCAAGGGCGCAGGCTTTGAGAGCGTGTTCGTTGCCATCGACGATCACTCGCGGATCGGCTTTACAGGGTGCAAGCCAACGAGGGCAAAGTATGCGCGATTGCCTTCTTGCAAAGCGCGATCGCCTATTTCGCTCGCCTCGGTGTCACCATCCGCCGTATCCTGACCGACAACGGGCCTTGCTTTCGTTCCAAGGACTTCGCGCATGCCTGCCACAGCCTGGGCTTGCGTCATCGCTACATCAAACCCTACTGTCCGCAGACCAACGGCAAAGCCGAACGATTTATCGGTTCTGCCCTGCGCGAATGGGCTTACGGCTTCATCTATCATCATTCCAACCAGCGAGCCGCCATGCTCGATTGCTGGACGCATTACTACAATTGGGCATCGACCGCATCAAGGCATCGGCGGTCTGCCGCCCGCTTCTCGACTGCCGGGTAATGAGCATAACGTGTTGCAACTCCACAGCTAGGACGCGTTCAAATGGCGGGGCTGGGGCTACCC
>JACDAM010000240.1 GCA_013695435.1 Burkholderiales bacterium
GCCGAATTCAACCCTGCCACCACCCATTGCAGACAAATCCAGAAAGAAAAATCATGAACCCTCAGCTGTTGTTCGTAATACCTCTTATTTCAGCGGCCTGCTAGGGTGCTTTGCGCGGCGTCCGCGATGAATTTGTCCGTCGCGGCGCGAGCTGAATGACTTGAGAACACGACACATTGCCGCAAAACCAACTCCCCCTGATTTTCAGCAATAGCATGATTTCCGATAAGCAGCGTAGCGGCGCGGGCGCCGATGACTTCGATTGCGCAAGCTTCCATCCCGCTGTCGCCGCGTGGTTTCGCGCGACCTTTTCCGCAGCGACCGAGCCGCAGCGACGCGCATGGCCGGCCATCCAGGCGGGGCAGCACGTGCTGATCGCAGCGCCGACCGGCTCGGGAAAAACGCTCGCCGCCTTTCTCACCGCGATCGATGCGCTGGTGCGCCGCGGCGTGGCCGAAGGCTTGCCGGATCAAACCCAGGTCGTCTACGTGTCGCCGCTGAAAGCGCTGTCCAACGACATCCAGCGCAATCTGGAACAGCCGCTCGCCGGCATTCGCGAGCAGCTGCAGGCGCAGGGGTTTCCCGACGTCGAAATCCGAACCCAGGTCCGCACCGGCGACACGCCGCAAAGCGAGCGCCAGAAAATGGTGCGCTGCCCGCCGCACATCATCGTCACCACGCCCGAATCGCTGTACATCCTGCTGACCAGCGATTCCGGACGGCGCATGCTGGCCAGCACACAAAGCGTGATCGTCGACGAAATCCACGCGCTGGCGCCGAACAAGCGCGGCGCGCACCTGGCGCTGACCCTGGCGCGCCTCGACGCGCTGTGCGGCAGAAAACTGACGCGCATCGGCCTCTCGGCGACGCAGCGGCCGATCGACGAGGTTGCGCGCTTTCTGATCGGCGCCGATGCGTCGATCGAAAGCTGCGCAATCGTCGACAGCGGCCATGTGCGCGGCCGCGACCTCGGCCTGGAGTTGCCGTCATCGCCGCTCGCAGCAGTGATGTCGAACGAAGTCTGGCAGCAGGTTTATGACCGCTTGGCGGAACTCGTGCGTGCGCACCGCACGACCCTGGTATTCGTCAATACGCGCCGCAGCGCCGAGCGCGTTTCACGTCATCTGTCGGAGCGTCTCGGCGAACAGAATCTCGCCGCGCACCACGGCAGCCTGGCGAAAGAAAAACGGCTGGCCGCCGAGCAACGTTTGAAGCGCGGCGAATTGCAGGTGCTGGTCGCGACCGCATCGCTGGAATTGGGCATCGATATCGGCGATGTCGATCTGGTTTGCCAACTGTCGTCGCCGCGCGCGATCGCGGCATTCCTGCAACGCGCCGGCCGTGCCAATCATGCGGTGACCGGTACGCCGAAAGCGCGGCTGTTTCCGTCTTCGCGCGACGATCTTGTCGAATGCACGGCGCTGCTCGATGCCGTGCGGCGTCATGAGCTTGATGCGCTTGTCATACCCGATAAGCCGCTCGACGTGCTCGCACAAACCATCGTCGCCGAAGTCACCTGCCGCGAATGGGACGAGGCCGGGCTGTATGAACTCATGTGCTGCGCCTGGCCGTATCGTGCGCTGACGCGCGAGGCATACACCGAAGTCGTAAAAATGCTCGCCGACGGCATCAGCACGCGGCGCGGCCAGCGCTCGGCGTATCTGCATCGCGACGCGATCAACGGCGTGCTGCGCGCACGCCGCGGCGCGCGCCTGACCGCGGTCACCAACGGCGGCACGATTCCGGACAACGCCGATTACCAGGTGCTGCTCGAACCCGAGAACCAGTTTGTCGGCACGGTCAACGAAGACTTCGCGGTCGAAAGCATGGCCGGCGATATTTTCCAGTTGGGCAATACTTCGTATCGCATCCTGCGTGTCGAAGGCGGCCGCGTAAGAGTCGCCGATGCGCACGGCGAGCCGCCGAGCATTCCGTTCTGGATCGGCGAAGCGCCGGCGCGCAGCCCGCAGTTGTCGTTTGCGGTATCGCGTTTGCGCGACGAGATCGCGCAGAAAATCGATGCCGGCGGCAGCGCATCCGCGTTGCGCTTTCTGCTCGACGAAGTCGGCATCGACGAGGTCGCGGCACAGCAGGTTGTCGACTATTGCGCCGCGCAGAAAGCTTCGCTCGGCAGCTTGCCGACGCAGCGCCACATCATGCTCGAGCGTTTTTTCGACGAGGCCGGCGGCACCCAGCTCGTGATCCACTCGCCGTTCGGCGGCCGCATCAACCGCGCCTGGGGCTTGAGCCTGCGCAAGCGTTTTTGCCGCAAATTCAATTTCGAATTGCAGGCGGCCGCGACTGAAGATGCCATTGTCCTGTCGCTGACCACAACGCACAGTTTTCCGCTGATCGATGCGTCGCGCTATCTGCATTCCGCGAGCGTGCGGCCTGTGTTGATCCAGGCGCTGCTCGATGCGCCGATGTTCAACACGCGCTGGCGCTGGAATGCCGGCATTGCGCTGGCGCTCGCGCGTTTTCGCGCCGGCAAGAAAATTCCGCCGCAACTGCAGCGCATGGATGCCGAAGATCTGGTCGCGGCGGTGTTCCCCGACCAGATCGCCTGCGCCGAGAATCTCGCCGGCGAGCGCGAAATCCCCGATCATCCACTGGTGCGGCAAACGATAGACGATTGCCTGCACGATGCGATGGACATCGACGGCCTCGAAGCGCTGTTGCGCGGCATGGAATCCGGCGAGCTGCAAGTCACCGCCCACGACACCGTCGAGCCGTCTCCATTTGCGCTGGAAATCCTGAGCGCGCGGCCATACGCGTTCCTCGACGATGCGCCGCTTGAAGAGCGCCGCACGCAAGCAGTGATGGCGCGCCGCTGGCTCGATCCGGAAACGGCCAGCGATCTCGGCAAGCTCGACGATGAAGCGATCGCGCGCGTGCGCGAAGAGGCTTGGCCGGACGCGCAAAACGCGGATGAGCTACACGATGCGCTGAGCCTGATCGGATTTCTGACCGGGCACGAGATCGTGGACAACGCCGATTGGCCGGCGTTTCTCGATTCGCTTGCGCAACAGCAGCGCGTCGTCCGCTTCGCGGCTTCCCACCCCAACCCTCCCCAGCAAATGGGGAGGGAGCAAATCGATCTATGGATCGCCGCCGAACGCCTGCCGCAATTCGAGGCAGTATTTCCGTCGGCCGATTTCACGCCTCGCGTAGCGCTTCCGGCGGACTTGCAGAAAGATTGGCAATCCGATGCGGCGCTGATCGAAATCATCCGCGGCAGATCGGAAGGTTCGGGGCCGTTCACGGCATCGGGACTTGCCGGGTTGCTGGGCTTGCCGCTTGCGCAAATCGACATCGCGCTGGTCGCGCTCGAAGCCGAAGGCTGCATCATGCGCGGCCAGTTCACGAACGCCGCGCGCGCCGAGCGGCAAATCGAGTGGTGCGATCGCCGCTTGCTGGCGCGCATTCATCGCTACACGGTCAAGCGCCTGCGCGCCGAAATCGAGCCGGTGTCGGCGCAGGATTTCCTGCGCTTCCTGTTCGATTGGCAGCACCTCGATGAGCGCGGGCAAGGGCCGGATGCGCTCGCCCAAATCGTGGCGCAACTCGAAGGTTTCGAAGCTCCTGCCGCGGCATGGGAATCGGAGATACTGCCGGCGCGCATCGCCGCCTACGATTTCACCTGGCTCGATGCATTGTGCCAATCCGGGCGTGTGGTGTGGACGCGCTTGTCGGCGACGCGGAAACCGGCCGAGCCGGCGAGCGCCGATAGC
>JACDAM010000241.1 GCA_013695435.1 Burkholderiales bacterium
CCTTCGCACGTTCAACGCCGAGGCGGACCCGTCCGTTCTCAATTGCCGAGATAGTGGCTTGAGGGATCCGCGATGCCTCCGCCAATTGGTTCTGGCTCATTTCCTGGAGTTCGCGAAGAATCCGGACCGATTCGCCAACAGTGACGGTCGCCCGTTTCTTGGCGGTACGATAATCCTTCATTAAAGCCTCCGATAGTCGTGGGCGGTAATTGAGGCGACCTGGAATAACAGGTCGTCAGCCACGACGCGGTAAACCACTCGCCATTGTTCGCCCACCCGGGACGAACGATAACCTTTCCACCCGCCTGCCAGGGCCTCGTCGTAAAAACCCGTGATGAGCCGAAGACCGGGCGGGCCAGAGATGGAAGCGATGTCCTTCCACTTTTCATAGCGCTTTAAAACCTCAATCGGCGCACTCGCGGCTTGTTTATCCACGCGACGGTGTTCCTCGATGCGCCACATGCCATATTGTGCCTATATCATATATAGCATGTCAAGTCGCGACAATCCCGAAGCTGCCTACGGCGTCACAAACCGGTTCATCCGGGCGGGTCCGATTGCGGCGCAGACGACACTCCGCTTCCGTGCCCGCGGCTGATCGGTTATCATGTGCCCGGTTGCGCGGTTGGCTGTCCGGTCTCGCCGTCTGCCATCGTTGGTTTCCTCGTCGTATCGAAGTGCCACAATCATCAGCCTGGACCGGTCTCAAGGAATTTCCTTGGCAGGTCGATCCAGGAGAATTCATGCCTTTCAGCAAACTCGGCCTGTGCGCCGAACTGCTCCGTGCGGTCGAGGAGCAGGGTTATACCGAACCGACGCCTATCCAGGCGCAAGCCATTCCGCCCATCCTCCTCGGCCACGACATCATGGCGGGCGCGCAAACCGGCACTGGCAAGACCGCCGGCTTTGTATTGCCTTTGCTGCACAAGCTCAAAAATCACGCGAACAGCAGCACGTCGCCGGCCAAGCATCCGATCCGCGTTTTGATCCTGACGCCGACGCGTGAACTTGCCGCCCAGGTCGAAGAAAGCGTACGCACCTACGGCAAGTATCTGGCGCTGAAATCGGCAACCGTATTCGGCGGCGTCAATATCGATCCGCAAATAAAATTGCTGCAAACCGGCATCGACATTCTGGTCGCAACCCCCGGCCGGCTGCTCGATCACGTGCAGCAAAAGACCGTTCAACTGGGCCGCGTCGAAATTCTCGTGCTCGACGAGGCAGACCGCATGCTCGACATGGGCTTTCTGCCGGACATCAAGCGCATCCTCCAGCTTTTGCCGGCGAAGCGGCAGAACCTGCTGTTTTCGGCGACGTTCTCCGACGACATCAAACGCCTCGCCGATCAACTGCTGAATGCGCCGGTGCTGATCGAAGTCGCGCCGCGTAATGCCATCGCCGATCTGGTTACGCACAGCGTCTACCTGGTCGAACGCGACCGCAAACGCGAAGCGCTCGCGCACCTGATCAAAAGCGGAGACTGGCAGCAGGTGCTGGTCTTCACGCGCACCAAGCACGGCGCCAATCGCCTCGCCGGCCAGCTCGATCGCGACGGCATCCGCGCCACCGCGATCCACAGCAACAAGAGCCAGCCAGCGCGCATGCAGGCGCTCGCCGAATTCAAGAACAACGAAGTCCGCGTGCTGGTCGCGACCGATATCGCGGCGCGCGGGCTCGACATCGATCAACTGCCGCATGTCGTCAATTTCGAAATGCCGTACGTCCCGCACGATTACATCCACCGCATCGGCCGGACCGGCCGGGCCGGGACGAAAGGCGACGCGATTTCGCTGGTCTGCGACGAAGAAAAGGAACTGGTCGCGGATATCGAAAAGCTGCTGAAAGTCAGGCTGCCAATCAAAACCATGGGCGATTTTCCAGGCAGCTCGTCGTCATCCTCGTCGGCGTCGACGACCCACAGACCGCGCCAGAGATCGACCGCTCCAGCCGCGGAATCGAATGCGCGCCCGAGCGAGCTGCCGAATTCTTCGCGACCGGCGCGGCGATTGTCAGGCAACAGCATTCCCGATGACATTCCGGACGAATTATTCATTCCGGCGGATCGCCCCCGCAGCTCGCGAGAGCAGGCGGGCAACGGCGCGGCCAAAGCGCGCGCGGGCCGGCCGTCGGCGCCGATTCCGCAAAATCAACGCACGGTTGCGGCGCTTTTCCTGCCGCCCGTGCCTAAGCGTGAGTCATAGCGCTGCGGCAACGGCCGAACGCCCGGTTAACGGCGCGCGGACGAGCGTGGATTTCTGGCGGAGTTGCGGCTTTCGGCTGCTGGAAAAAGACGACGACGGCAGACTCGTGATCACCGACGATTTTCTGCGCGCTTATTTTCAGCGCCCGGAGCTCGCGCCGATCGCCGAATCCTGCGCAGCCGAACGCGCGCTCCACCAAACGCTGCTCGATGATCCGTGCGCCGCTATCGATGATCAACGCATTGCGGCGCTCGCCGATGTCGATGCGGGCGAAAATTATCGCGTCATGTTGCGTTTTCGCGAGCGCCTGCTGGCGGCGCCGTCGCTGGAGGCGTGTTATTCGCGGATGTTCCAGGATCGCGATGTCAGCCTGCCGCCGCTGTTTATCGACCAATTGGTGCAGGTCATTCTGCGCAACATTCTCGACGATTGCGAAAATGGTCTGGTGGCCCGCGCGGCGGAGCTGTTTTATCGCCAGCAGCGCGTGAATCTGAATCAGGGCGGCGTGATGCTGGCTGACGCCACGACAGTCGCGCTGCACGAATCCGGCAGCGGTCTGGGCAGCATTGGTAAGCTCATCATCGAAGCACAAATGCCGCTGAAAAGCATGGCTCTGAACGTGCTCGACGAAAACAATCAAGGACTGTACTGGATGCGCGACGAGCGCTACGACACCGTGTTTGCATTGCATTCGACGGCGGCGCGCGACGCTTTTTGCCGCGTCATCGAAACCTGGATCGCGCACTTCCATCAAACTCCGGTGAAGGTATCGGCCGTGCGCGAGATTGCCCAGAACGAGTGGCTGTGGCACGTTGGGCTCGATGCCGAAGCAACCGGAATTTTGAATGATTTGTACAATGGACTCGATGTCCCGGAAGATCGGCTGGCGCGCATCCTGGCGTTATTCCGCGTCGACTTTCTCGAATCCGCGCACATGCGCGCGGAGCTAGCCGGACGCCCGGTTTTTCTCGGCCTGGCCATGACGACGGATAACATCGTGCGCATGAAGCCGCAGAATCTGCTCGCCAATCTGCCGCTTGCGCGGCGGATTTGACGAGCGCCAGGACCGGCCGGTTTTTACACTGCACAGCCTTGACGTCGATGTCGCCGATCGTACGCCTGCAAAAATTGATTGAGGACCCCGACGAGAATTTCGATCTGGCTGAAGCGGCGCTGCTGATCGCGGCCGAGGAATACCCGGATCTCGATGTCGCTTCCTGCCTGCGCAAGCTCGACGATCTCGCACATACCCTGAAGCGCCGCTTGCGCGCCGACATCAGCCCGGCGGATACCATCCTGTCGCTGAATCGTTACCTGTTCAAGGAACTCGGCTTCGGTCCCAACCTGGAAGACTATTACGATCCGCGCAACAGCTTTCTGAACGAGGTGATCGAACGCAAGGTCGGCATTCCCATCACGCTCTCCATCGTCTACATCGAAATCGGGCAACGCATCGGGCTGCCGCTCGAAGGTGTGTCGTTTCCCGGGAATTTCCTGGTCAAGTGCACGGTACGCGGCGATGCGATTGTGCTCGATCCTTATGCGAAAGGCATATCGTTGAGCCTGGCCGATCTGCAGCAACGGCTGCGGCAGCTTCACGGCGGCGAAACGTCGTCGAAGACACAGGTAGCGGCGATGCTGGAATCGGCCAGCAAAAAAGACGTGCTGGTGCGGATGCTGCGGAACCTGAAAGCGATTTACCTGCACTACAACCAGATGCGGCAGGCGCTGTCGGCAGTCGATCGCATTTTGCTGATCGCGCCCGGTGAGGTCCATGAAGTACGGGATCGCGGTGCGATCTATCAAAAGCTCGAATGTTTCCGGGCTGCGCTGACCGACTTTCAGCGTTACCTGGAAGTCGAGCCTGGCGCCGAAGACGCCGACGCGATCCGCGAGCGCATCATCGAATTGCAGCGCTCGGCAGCGCGGCTGAATTGAGCTGAACAGGAGCAAAGAAAGCGTTGTAGCAGCGTGCACTGTTGCAGCGTGTTAATAGCGCCTTGTGACGTCTACTTCTCAGCCGGCTCCACAGCCCCCTCTCCCGCCGGGTCGGGCGAAGTGGCTGGCACATTGGCCGGCGCCGCGCTTTCCGGATCTTCAAAATTCTCGAAATCCTCGTAGTCCTCAAGCGGCGGGCTGCCGTCATAAACCAGACTGCGCCGGCGCTGCAGATAGGCATCGCGCAGGAATGTGTAGGGATCGAGCGCGGCCTGATCGAGCAGGCCACCAGCGCGCAGCAGATTGGCGCGTGTATCCACTGTACGGACGCCCGATAACCCCAGACGTATTC